>VFKN01000062.1 GCA_009885525.1 Anaerolineaceae bacterium
CCACGTAATATGCCTTACGAATCTTCTCGTAGTCTTCCACCGTTTTCATCTCCTGTGTACCTCCGGCACTCATCGTACCGAAAATACACTACAGGTGGGCTCCTTTTCGATAATAATTTTTCGCCTAGGTGGGCTCCTTTTATTATATAAAAAACATTTCCTGTAATTCAGCTAGATACCCGCTCACAATTCAACCTTTTCCAGCACTCTGGCAATTTGCTTCATGTCGATACACAGGCCGCCTGTATCGTGCATTTCATTTTTTGCAGCGTCAGTAAAGCCTTTTCTTCCAAATAGCACACACTGAACCTTCCAGCCTTTACCCATTTCCGGCAAGTCAAGCAGCAGCTTACTGGTTTTTTCATTGATTAAATCACGAGCAACCTGGCGATCAATTTTGTCCATTCCCCATTTGCACTCGCCCAGCAGCAATTCTTTGTTGTCCCAATCAATGGCGACTACGTCGACCTGTACACGTTTACTCCAATAACTACCAACCGCTGTCGGAGTAAATTTCAACTTACCATCTCTACCCTGGGCAACCACCCATTGACGGCACAACTCTTCAAATGCAGTCACGCCGATAAAGGCGCGCAAATCTTTTTGTACTCGTTCAAGAATTTGTTCGGCGTTTAGCAGCGGGTTATCCTGAAACGGGGCAAGAAAGTGAAAGTAAAAGCGAAAATATGCATCGTTCAGGTGGTAATGGCCCGAGCGTGATTTTCCGCGCTCACCCGGGCGAACCGTCACTGGCAAACGCCGTTCGACCAGCCTTAATTCCTGTAATGTGGAAAGATAGGCATTGACTGCTGTGCTTGGTAAGAAACTATGTCCACTGATTTCATTCAAGGTGTGGTGTCCTACACCAATGGCTTTTAGTACGGCCATGTAATTTTTTAATTCACGTACTTCATCATAGAGCAGAAATGCAGGTTCAGCCAGGAACATCCCCCCAGGCGATAAAATCACTTTACGAATATTGTCAGTCAAGGAATGGGCGGGGTTTAGCCAGTTCAGGTACGCGGGGATTCCACCCACGATTGCATATGCAGCCACGCGTTCTTCCACCGTCCATTTGGGAAAAAACTCCTGTAAACTGGAAAATGGTAATGGGCCGAGGTGCCATTGTGCGGTCATCCTGCCAAAGAGAGGGGATTGCCGGGAAAGCAGAGTCTCCATGACACGGACATGAGACCCGCATAAGATGATGATCAAATTGGAATGTTGGAAGTGCTGATCCCAAGCATGCTGCAAAGCCGATAACATAGCAGGATCTGCTTCCGCAGCATATGGCAATTCATCAAGAATCAAAACATGTTTTTTGTTTCCCAGTAAACCAGCAACTGCATCCCAAAGAGATGACCACGAACGATGAGCAGGCGCGCTTTCCTCGGATGTATTGAGCAAACGCGCAAAAAGACGATTGCGCTGCATGGTGGGATTCTCACGCACTGCTGCCCAATAGGTGAAATCTACTCCACAGTTGCGTGCCCAGTGTAGGAGTAATTCAGTTTTTCCAACCCGACGGCGTCCATAAAGTAATACCAGTTGTGCTGGTCCTGGATGTTCACGTGTGAGCAGGCTGTCCAAAAATGAAAGTTCTTGATGGCGATCAATAAACATATTTCATTCCTTTTATATAATGCAAATTATTATAATCGTGATTATATAACATCTTTAGAGAAATTTCCAACCCGAATCGAGCTATATCCATATCTACCGCCCAGCCACGGAACCACGGATTCAATCATGGTGTTTCTCTTAATCATCATAATGCCATTTACGCTGAACTCGGATAATCGGTTTGTGTGCCACATGTTCAAGCATAGGCAAAATCTGTTCTCTTATAGCTGTCCATTCGCTGAAAATATTTTGACTTTCTTCAATTTTCTGCCAAGCGTGTATAAGTGGCGGCGGACAAGCCAAGCAGTTCCAAGATACGAGTTTGTAAAGTTGTCAGCGGCGTCAGATGTTGGATAACTTGATTAGGCAGATGCACAACCGTTAGCGTGATTTCGTCAAAGGCTTTGAGTAACCGTTCTGTCGTTGGATTATCAATTCCCTTTTTCGGATTGTTTTCAATCAAGCCGACCAACTTCTCTTTGTTGCGTTTGAGTTTTCGGCGCACGACAAACTCGATCAATGTCAGCATTCGCACGGCGAGACTCAATAGGTTGGTCAAGCCAATCACTTGGTCGTCGTTTTTGACAAACAGCGGATCTAACGATAACGGCGCACCTTTGAGACGATGAAAACCATGCTCGATAATCCATTCCTCGCGGTAGGTCAGCAAGGCTTGTTCGAAAGTCAGTCTCTCGGCGGCGACGTCGCTGACATAAGCGCGCCAACCCAGCGTTTTTTGATGTGCGGCAATAAGTTCTTCCTCTCGCGCAACCGCCGTGATTTGGTAACGGATGGAAACGCTCTCGCGCGTGGGGCGATTGGGGTTGCCGCGTCCGGGTCCAACATACTTGGTTTCGCGCTTTTCTTGACATTCGAAAGCGTAGGTCAAAAACTCGGACACGTTATGCGTCTTGAGAATGGCAGTCGCAGCCTTGGCTAATTCGTCTTCGCTCTGGATTTGACGCTTGCCGCGCGCGGGTGGCGGAGTGAGCGCCAACAGTTTTTCGGTTGCCCGTTGTAGCCGTCCTTCCAGGCCGTTGAGCAAACTCTTGCGGTAACTTTCCGAGCGGGCGACAAAGACCCGTTCGATCCATTCGACGGTTCGTTTTTCATCCGCCGTTGGGTTTTCGGGCGCGATTTCGGCTTGGATTACGCGTTCAAAGACATATCCTTCCGCCAAGAGTACGCTTTTGCCCTTCTCGTTCTCAATGGAGACGGACTGCAACTGCTGAACGCCGCTATTCGCGGCTTCAACCCATATTTCCATTTTTTTTGTGGTTTCGCCAGTTTGAGCCAGCGGACACAAGTAATGTTGACCCAATCCGTGAATATGCGCCCGAGTTGCCAATGCGCTCATTTTACTGTCGCCAACAAACAGCAAGCCGAGCGCGTTGATAATTTGTAACACCCGATCTACGGCTGGACGATACAGATTGTCATCCGCCACACCGCCCGCCACGACTTGGCTGACCAAAGGCAAGCCTAAAGGATCCAACGCCGCGACCATCACTTTGACTTGGCGTAAGGTTGGGTCGTCTTTGCTGTACCCGTATTGGAAAAGGCTTTCTTCGCCGCCTTCATGGTAGCCTGAAACGGGGGTCGCATCCAAACGCACTTGCTTGGTTTCTAAGTCATACACTCGAATTATGTTTTGTCCAAGTTCCTTCTCTATGGCTTGCCAAGTTTGTGGCTCGCTCAATCGGCGCAACAAGAGCGTCAAGCGGTCGTCCGTGAAATCTAACTCGTTCACTTTCTGCCCGCTGAGTTTTTCAATTGTCAGGCGCGCTTGTTTTACCCAAGACTGCACGGGCTGTTTGCGGTGATTGTTCTTGATCAGAAGATGCGCCAACCAAATGGACGCAATCCAGCCCCAACTCAAACCTTGGTGATTCCCATGGCGGCTTAGATAACGATCAAAAATATCTGGCAATCCCAGCTGGATCGCTACGCCCAGCAATAGCGGAAAATCATCGATGCGTTCAGTTGTAATTGTGGCTTCTGCGGTCATCCACCAAGCTTATCAGGAAATTCAGGATTTCAAAAAAAATTCAGCGAATGGACAGCCAAGATGATCGTTATCCCCTTTTTCTGCGCGGCGGATGACGATGCCTGCGGATTCTTCCACCACGGGGATGATCAGCGAGCGCAGATCGAGCATCGCATCCACGCGTTCTTTGCCAAAGCCGATGTTGAACAGTGATTCTACAATATGCGCATCCGCCGCAGAGATATAAAAGCCGTGGCTGAATACGCCATGCTTGACCCAATCATCGCCAAGCCGCGCATACAGGTCTTGAATGACAACGGCTTTTTCATCTTTAGCCAGCGCATAACCAGGCAGATAAACATATCCGCAGCGACCCCAGGCTTGAGTTGTGTATTCGCCAATAAGATATGCAATCATCTTTCCAGCGCGAAACGCGGCGTATCCGCGCTTGAGTTTTTTCTCCCACAGCGCGTTAACCGCTTTTGACGCAACCTGCGGATCTTCAAATCGCGCGGGTAATAAGGGATGAGTAATCCGCTTATATTTGTGATGCGCGGATAATAAATTTCCCGCTTCGGGAATCATTTCTTCTGTAAAATTTTTATATTCAATGTTCATCATTTCTCCATTGAGTTATTGAGTCACCTTGCATAGTATGGAGTTCCTGCAGGGCTTACCCTACGAGACTCAGCTTGTTATTATTTTACTGGCTTTGATTTTATTTTACGCGCATTCAATTTACCATCATTCCTTATACCTTACATAGAGATACCTTTTTAAAACAGTAGAGCCCCCAAGTAATAGGCGCGATGCATTTGAAGGGAAGCGAGATGCATGTACGACAATTGTCTGATGTCTGCTGGCATAATTGTGCCGGTAGACAAGGGGGATTTCGTCGAATTTTGCCGGTTTTTCCCCTGAAAAGATGGTCTTTCCTACCTATTCAAACATATCGTCAAGTTGGCTAAGCACATGCTATAGTCTGTGTATCAATATAAATTTCCAGTTCTTACTTGAGGAAAATTAATACCCATGATTATGGAACAATCACCAAATGTAAAGCAAACCGACGAACGCCGATCTAAGCCGCGGAGTTACTGCTCCTATCCGGCGATTGTACAAGGCAGGGATGCCAGCGGAAAAAAATTCCGCACCAATGCGATCCTGACCAATATTAGTGCAAAGGGATTATGCCTGCTCCTCAGACCTGATATCCAGCAAAGCAATAGCTTGTTTGTGCTATTTCGTTATTCCACTACGGGTCCGCTGAGTGATGCCAAAGCTCCCTTAATCGCCGTAGATGGAAATGTTGTCCGATCCAGTTATCCCGTACAAGGTATGCACTCGGTTGCGATAAAAATCCGCCGCAATCGTTTTTTGTGAATTCTAAAGTAAACACGTGAATATCCATCATATATTATTTTTAAGGAGAAACATGAACACTAAATCTGCTAACACAATTTTTTGGACTCGAACCGCTGCAATCTTTATGATTGCGATGCTGTTATTTGCGGCGATGCCGGTTACATTAGTATCCGCAGCAGCAAGTATTTTTTTCTCGCCTACCACAGCAAAAAGCAACGGGCCAGGCTGGAAAAACTCCACCGCCACCTTTTCATCTGATGATCTATATGCCACAGCTGTGCGAGCCAATAAAATATTGACTCTCAGTAACTTTAACTTTTCAGCTATTCAGGGCAACGCCACAATAGATGGCGTTGAAGTTACTGTGGAAGGCAAAACTCTGGGTCTGCAAGCAGATGTAAGCCTTGTTAACCCTCTCGGCCCCACCAAAGGCAATGCCGGCGTTAAGACAACCGCACTTGGCGCTTCCGATACGCTCGTTACTTTGGGCGGCCCAACGGATAAGTGGGGTACAACATGGATTCCTTCCGATTTTACCAATGCCAATTTCAGCGTAAAACTTGTAACCACCGGCACAAGAGGTCAAACTATATCCATTGATCAGGTGCAGGTAAAGATATATTACACCTTGGGCGCTAGTGTGCTGACGCTAAGTCCGGTTTCAGGCAACTATGGCGGCACAACCAGCATGACCGCAACCCTAACTGATACGGCAAGCGGAAACCCCATCATGGGTCAATCCATTTCCTTTAGCCTCAATGATGGCCTCAATGATGTACTTAAAGGAATGGATACGACGGATGCATCCGGCATAGCCACCATTTCAGGTGTTAGCCTGGCTGGCATTAGCGCGGGCGACTATCCTTATGGTGCGGTCGCGAGTTTCACGGATGAATCTACCAACAACATCTCGGCGGATTTAAGGGTGATCGGTACCCCAACAATACTGACGGTAGCTCCTGCCAGCGGCACGTATACCGGCATAAACGGTACAGGCACTACCAATTTCTCCGCAAAGTTAACGCAATCAGATGGTGTCACCGCACTCGTTGGGCAGACGATAACATTTTATCTTGGCGGCGCGTTAGTGGGCTTGGACATCCCCAGCAGCAGCGCGACAACAAATGGACAAGGCGTCGCTGTCATCACTGGTAAAAGCGGCTTGCTGGCCGGGTATGATGTTAGTGTATATAACGACGAAGTCGTGGCTGAATTTGCGGGCGCGGACATCAACGAACCCAGCACTGGCAGCGCCGCCCTGACTATCAATCCTGTGATTTTGACTGTCTCAGGCGGTTTGACTCCCAGCAGCAAGATTTATGATGGCAATGACAGCGCCGCACTCACGATTGGTTCGCCTATCCTTAACGCTGGCGTTATTTCATCTGAATCTGTTTCATTGGATGCCAGCGGCGCAGTGGGCACATTCAGCGACAAGAATATCGGTGTAAATAAGGTTGTCCAAATCTCCGGTTTGACACTTACCGGTTTGGATGCTGGCAACTACTCGCTTACCCAACCGACTCGTCAGGCAAATATTACAACCAGGCCTGTAACCATTAGCGGTGTGGTCGCCAACGGTAAAACTTACGATGGCACCACTTTAGGCAATGGCTTTAACCTTTCTGGTTCGCTCAATAACGTAGTGAGCGGAGATGATGTCTCCATTGACGTGACTGATGCTACCGCCACGTTTGCCGGTGCAAATGTTGGACCGTATGCCGCTACAGCTGCCGGCTTCGCCTTGACTGGTGCGAGTGCGGGGAATTATGCACTCTCTGCACAGCCAAGCGGATTAACCGCTACCATTAGCGCTAAAACCCTCACTGTTACTGCGGATGATAAATCAAAGCTCACTGGCGGCGCGGATCCAACATTCACTTTTGGCGTCAATGGCTTTATAAGCCCGGATACATTTAGCCACCAACCAAATTGTGGTGTTTCCGGCGCGCACGACGCGGTGAACACGTACGCGATTGTCTGCTCTGGCGGCGATGCGGGTATCAACTACAATATTAGTTATATTGACGGTACGCTTACAGTCAATAACAAATATCCTCTCACCGTCACTGCAGATCCCAAGACCATTACTTATGGTGATGGTGACCCGACCTTCACATTTACATACAGTGGATTTGTAGATGGCGATCAAGATATTACGGGAACTGCCCCCACCTGCGGAGTCGCTGGTAGTCACACCAATGCAGGCGGTTATGCAATCTCCTGCTCTGGCGGCTCGGATGTGAAGTATTCGTTCTCGTCCGTCAGCGGTACGCTTACTGTCAATACGCTTGATGTTACTGTGACAGCGGATGCAAATACAAAGGTCTACGGAAGTTCTGATCCGACATTTACCTATACTTTCTCGCCTGCTTTGATTGGCAGCGACAAATTCAACGGCACACTTTTCCATGATGGTAGCGAGGATTTTGGCACGTATAACATCATACAGAACACATTGACGTTGAGCAGCAACTATACGATTACATTCGTCGGTGCCGACTTCTCCATCACAGCCAAGCCCATCACTGTTACGGCAGATGCCGGGCAGAGTAAGGTCTTCGGTGATGTTGACCCGACCTTCGCTTACACATCCTCTGATTTGGCTGCAACCTTTAGCGGCGCTTTAGATCGCGTAACTGGCGAGGATGTTGGAGCGTATGCCATAGGACAGGGCACTCTGGATGTAGTTGGAAACAATTACAACATGAGTTTTGTCTCGAACGATTTCTCCATTACCGCTAAGCCGGTTACAGTAACCGTGAATGCCGGCCAGAGCAAAGTGTACGGCGCATCCGACCCGCTTGTTTTCATTTATACATTCTCCGATCCCGCAGCCACCTTTACAGGAGCATTGATTCGCTTACCCGGTGAAAATGTTGGTTCGTATAACATCAATCAGGGCAGCCTCTCGACAGGCAGCAACTACAGCATCACCGCCTTTACTGGCGACAACTTCACCATCACTGCCAAGTCCCTCTCTATCACTGCCAACGATGCCAGCAAAGTATTTGGCACCACTTTGACCTTCTCCGGTACCGAATTCACTGCTGCTGGTTTGGTAAGTCCCGATACCGTCAATGGTGTAACCCTCACCAGCGCCGGAGCAGTTTCGACTGCGCCAGTCGGTGCTTACAGTGTTGACCCATCAGCCGCAACAGGTGCTGGGCTGGGAAACTATGCCATCTCTTATGTTTCCGGTACATTAATCGTCAATGCAGCGGTACCCACCGCCATTACCGCCACATTCAGATCCATCAAGGCTTATGATGGCTGGGTACTCGAGTCTGGCGAACGCACAAACAAGGGCGGCACCATGAACTCTGCTGGCACCACCTTTAGACTTGGCGACGATGCGGCAAACAAGCAATATCGCAGCATACTATCCTTCAAGACCACCCTTCCTTCTGGCGCAGTCATCACCTCGGCGGAACTCCGCATCAGACGTGTGACAAAAGTCGTAGGTACCTCGCCCTTCAAGACGCACAAAGATTTGATGATTGACATCAAACGCGGAAACTTCTCGAAAGTGAAACTTGAACTGCCCGACTTTTCTGTAAAAGGAAGCAGTAACAATGTATCTGCCTTCTCCAAAACTCCGCTTGCAGGTAATTGGTATGTCAACACACTCAACAGCGTCGGGCTTTCTTTCATCAACAAGACGGGCACAACCCAATTCCGCTTGCGCTTCAAGCTGGATGATAACAATGACAGAGGCGCCGACTACGCCAGTTTCTACTCCGGCAATGCTCCTCTTGCAAGCCAACCTGTGCTTGTAATCACCTACTACATCCCCTAATTTCAAACTGTAATAAACACATAGCCCGGCTCATTGAGCCGGGCTATGTGTTTTTAAAATGACGCTATTCACTTTCCGACATTAATTTCTTTACAATAAATACCGCGCCCGCAAAAGCGATTCCTAATATGCCGGTAATGCCGGGCAGAATCCACATCAACGCGGAACTGTCCGCGGATTTGATGCGCGCATCGAGCGGATGTTCGGGATCATACAATACTGTGATCTGATTGCCCTTTTCGTAATATTGCGAATTGCTGCCTGTGCTCATTTGTACACTGCGCTTGTGACCATCGGACGCAGTGAATACAACTACGGGATAATAAAAATCCTGCCCGATGCGATCCTGCGCGTTCACATATTCACGGCGCACGGTAACGGCTGTCACAACGCCGTCCGCGCTTTCTTCTTTGCTCATCTTTTGAATGTTGAAAAAGGTCGAGACTGCGGCAATCAGGATCATCAACGCGGAGATGCCGGTGAAAATTCCCAGCACGGTCTTTTCCATGGTCTGACTTGAATTCATCTTGCGCAGTTCTTCGAATTCTTTTTCATCGAATTTGACATCTTCGAAATCATCATCTTCCGCTGCAGCCATCATCGCCGCGAGTTTGTTTCTATCCTTCTCGCTTGGAATATCATCCAGCGAGTTGTATGTGACACCATCCACTTCAAATGAGACGGCCTCATCGTTCTCCCAGTTGATCGAGTATTTTTTCTTTGCCATTGATTTTTCCTTTATTTATACACTGGAAACTTGAAATTCAGTTGCCTTCAAATTATAGCAGGCCGGCATCGATCATACTTTTACGTATGAAGCATAAGGTTTTATTTAGCGGAAAGAAATCCTGCACGGGTGTAAAGCGATAATAATATTTGTTGCATTATGCAACCACCCGCGCTATTTTTTTGCGAAAAGGAGAAACCCATGAATACGCTTCATGTCCGCAGTGTGCCTGATGATCTATATGAACGGCTTCAAAAATTGGCTCGTTCGCGCAACCGCTCTTTGAGCGCGCAAGTGATTAATATGCTTGCTCAATCTCTTGAAGATGAAGAACGGCGCAAAAAGCAGGTCAAGGCATTGACCTCGATTCAACGCAGGCGCTTTAAGCCTCCCAGGAATGCGCCCACATCTCTTGACTTATTGCGCGAGGACAGGACGAGATGAGCGAGGTCTTCATTCGCTGCGTTTTGGATGCCAGCGTTGGTATTAAATTATTTGTCGAAGAGGAATTTTCCGATAAAGTTCAAAGGCTATTTTCCAAACTTGCAGAAGACCCGCATACTGAAATTCACGTCCCTGACTTGTTTTATATCGAATGCGCCAATATCCTGCTGAAATATACCCGCCACTATAAACGTCCTTTAGGGTCTGTAAATAAATAACTTCCCATAGTGTCCTTGCGAGCCGCCGCACTTGCTCTTTGGCGGCGAAGCAATCTCGGTATTCATGAGGAGATTGCTTCGGGCGAGGAACA
>VFKN01000192.1 GCA_009885525.1 Anaerolineaceae bacterium
CGACATCACCGTGTTGGACAGCCTCCCACCCACCAACAAGTCTTTGGATTGGGTAACGTCAACCACAGCTGCTGAGATTGCAGTTCCGGCAGATGCCTGGACTGATTGGGATGCAAAGACTCAGAAATTTATCACTGTCGGCGAACTAGGACCGATGATTGAAGATGCCAAGACACAACAGGCTGCTTACGACGCGAAACTCGCAGAAGAACAGCCCAAGTTGGATGCTAAAGCCGCTGAACTTGCGGCAGCTGTGAAGAAATTTGACGCAGATGCATTGAAGGGCGTTGTAACCGACTTGGCTGCTTCCCTCAAGGAATTAAATGGTCAGGAAACCGATGTTGAAACCATACTCTCATCGGAAGACGCCGTTGCCACTATTGACGGAGTGGTTGCAGAGCTCAACGCTACCGCACCCGCTTTAACACCCGAGGAAAAAGTCAAAAAGGTCGCCGATTTTGCACTGTCATATGTGACAATTACGAAGTTTGATGCAAATCTCGCCGCTCTCGCCGCTCGTAGTGTGGGCACAGCCAAGGTTAAGAGCGTTGTTACTTACCCAGATCTGGCAAACGTGAAATGGCACGATGGCAGTGCTTTCAGCGTTGCGGATATCGTTATGGGCTTGATCATGACCTTTGATCGCTCCAAGACAGACAGCGCTATTTACGATGAAGCCTCTGTGCCAAACTTTGACTCCTTCATGGAAACCTTCAAGGGCGTCAAGATCGTATCCACCAGCCCGTTGGTAGTCGAATACTACACTGACCTTACCCAACCGGATGCCGAACTTATGGCTGTCTCTTTGTGGCCAAATTACGGCTACGGCGAATCCAGCTGGGACATGATCGCAGTTGCCAATAAAGCCGAAGCCGCCGGCGCGTTAGCTTACTCTTCCGACAAAGCCACTGCCGCAACGATCGAGCAGACCAGCTTCAACGGTGGACCCAGCCTTGATATTCTTTCCAAGGAACTGGATGCCGCCGCCGGCGAATCCTACATCCCGTATGCGCCGACCATGGGCACCTATGTGACCGCAGATGAAGCCAAGGCACGCTACGAAAACCTCAAGGCCTTCTATGGCGAGCACAAGCATTTCTGGGTTGGCACAGGTCCTTACATGTTGGATAAGGTCTTCTTAACCGAAAAATCCTTAACCCTCAAGAACTTCGCCGACTATCCCGATTTGTCTAACCGCTGGTCCGGCTTTGGTGAGCCCAAGCTGCCCGACGTTACTTTAGATGGCGCTGGCGCAGTTAAGATTGGTGCAGAAGCTACATTTGATGTCAATGTCACCTTCAAGGGTGAAGCCTATGCCGCCGATGGCATCAAAGAAGTCAAGTACTTGGTCTACAATGCCAAGGGCGAAGTTGTTACGAAGGGTCTGGCTACATTGGATGTTGATGGTCACTACGTTGTGACCCTCGGCGCCGATGTGACCTCCAAACTCGAAACCGGCTCGAACAAGATCGAAGTGGCTGTTATCCCAATCTCAGTCGCTGTGCCGACATTCATTTCCTTTGAATTCGTCACCACACCATAAGCAAGAATTAAGTTTGTAAGATATAGGGGCAAGGGAAACCTTGCCCCTATATCTATATTTAGTATGTTGTGAGGTAAGAAGATGGCAGTAGATACTCAGGTTCCTTCGGAAGGCGTAAAAATAGAAAAATCTTCGTTTGTTAATAACGCTTTTATGCGCGTTGCCAGATACACCGCGGTACGGCTTCTAACTTTGTTTGTGACCGTTGTTGTGGGTATCTACCTGACCATTAACATTGCCAACATGGGCGGATATGTAGACGAGATCATGAAGGCAAGCATTCGCGAAAATGTTACACAGAAGATACTTGCCAACCCTGCAAACAAAAACATGGATACTGAAACGCGCAAAGGCCTGATCGTCAAATCGATCGCACTTGAAGAAAAGAAAATGGGACTGGATACGCCCGTCGCAGTGCGTAATTTCAGATATCTTTCCAATGCGCTTGTATTAAAACTTGGGCGCGCTTTAAATATGAGCAGCGATCACGGCTCGCGTGAAGTTCGCTTGATCATTTTGGAACGCATGCCCGCAACTTTATTGTTAATGGGCACATCGCAGTTATTTCTTTTTTTTACAAGCATATTTTTCGCGCTTGCCCTCTCGCGTCACTATGGCAGTTTTATGGACAAACTCGTTATTACGCTTTCCCCCACCTCTGCCGCGCCGCCCTGGTTTTACGGTATTTTTTTCATCCTGATTTTTGCCGCTATTTTTAAAATTCTTCCGTTTGGCGGCATAGTGGATGCCCCGCCCCCCGATAATGTTGCGGAGTATGGGTTTAGCGTTTTAAAACATATAATCCTGCCCGGTTCATCCCTAGTCATCAGTTCTTTTTTTCTAAGTATTTATAATTGGCGTACTTTCTTCCTGATCTACTCCAGCGAAGATTATGTCGAGATGGCAAAAGCCAAGGGACTTCCACCCAAGGATATTGAGCGCCAATACATCCTGCGTCCCACACTCCCCACCATCATTACGAGTTTTGCCTTCGTGTTGATCAGCTTATGGACTGGCGCCATCATCACAGAAACGGTATTTCTTTGGCCAGGTCTTGGGCGAACACTCTATACAGCTGTGGGACTATACGATACGCCGGTAATCATTGGGTCAACGATCATCTCGGCATACCTGCTTGCGATCACAGTCTTTTTGCTCGATTTTATATACGCGCTGGTTGACCCCAGGGTAAAAGTTGGCAGTGGAAATTAACTATGGATTCAATCAAAAACTCACTTCGCGAAATTTTACGTTATCCCTCCGCAATTTTTGGGATCGTCGTTATTCTTATGCTGGTAGCGCTTGCCGCTTATGCGATGATCGCAGTTCCTTATAATGAAGCAATCCGCTTGTGGCGCGGTGGAGAGGAAATTTGGTATCAAAATCCAAAATTTGCCGCCCCCGCGTGGATAAATTTCTTTTCCAGCAAGAAACTCCCAGAATCATTTGCTGTCAACACGGTCAATGGGACAATGCAAAAAACCGTTACTCCCGGCGCAGAAGGCACCGGGACAGTTGACATCGCGTACACCTTCGACTTTACTTATGACGATTTTCCCCAGGAAATGTTTTTGTATTTCACTACGAAATTTACGGAAAAACAGCCATTCGTTTCGATCGTCTGGCTAACGCCCGACGGAAGAGAAATAAGGATCGGCAGTTTTGGCATCAATCAAAAAGAGACATATCGCTTTTCACAAGACGACAAACTCAAATTGCGTCTAAAAGATGAGAATGTCATGCAAGGCTTGTTCATTGACCCTAAAACAAAGGAAATCGTAAAAGGAAAATATCAGCTGGCCATTACCGGCGTCACCTTTGAGGAAGGCTCCCAAATTGATGTTGAATTTGTCTCCCATGGGTTGGTCTTTGGTTTGGCTGGCACAGATCATGCCCGGCGCAACCTGGTTCTGCCATTGCTTTGGGGGGCGCCAGTCGCCTTGGCATTTGGTTTGATCGCGTCTTTTGGCGTTTCCATCCTCACAATGCTGATCGCCGCGATCGGCACATGGTATGGCGGCTGGGTGGACGGCTTGATCCAGCGCATTACCGAGGTCAATTTGATATTGCCCTTTTTCCCCATCCTGATCATGGTCGGTACGTTCTACTCTCGCAGTATTTGGGTCATTATGAGCGTAACTGTTTTGCTCAACATTTTTAGCGGAGGTATTAAAGGCTACCGCGCCATCTTCCTGCAAGTAAAAGAGTCAATGTATATCGAAGCCGCGCGCGCCTACGGAGCCAGCGACTCGCGCATTATTATTCAATATATGATCCCGCGTATGATCCCCTTGCTAATCCCGACGCTGGTCTCATCTGTCCCGTCCTTTGTATTCCTTGAAGCGTCTCTGGCGCTGCTTGGTCTTGGCGATCCTGTGCTGCCGACCTGGGGCAAGATCATTGAAGACGCCAGCGTGAACGGCGCGCTTTATAAAGGTTATTACTACTGGATTTTAGAGCCAGCCATCCTATTGATGTTCACCGGCCTGGGTTTTGCAATGCTCGGGTTTGCTTTAGATCGCATTTACAATCCTAGACTAAGGGAAATTTAATTCATGGGACAGAACAAGCTTCTTAGCATTCAAGATTTGGTCTTGTACTTTAATACCGGCAATGGGACTGTTCAGGCTGTGGATGGGGTGAACTTCGAACTGGCTTCCAACCGCGCAGTCGTAATTCTGGGCGAATCGGGCTGCGGAAAAAGTTCGCTTGCAAAAGCGATCCTGCGACTGCTGCCGCGTAACGTCAAATCTTATTCGGGCAAGGTTTTCGTGAATGGCGAAGATGTGATGCTTTTAAACGAGGAAGCATTTCGTCAGAACGTCCGTTGGGCATCCATATCCATGGTCCCGCAAGCCGCCATGAACGCATTGAATCCGGTAATTACGGTCGGAGATCAGGTTTCCGAGCCTGCCGTTGTTCATCGTGGGCTAAATAAGACAGAAGCCGTCAGTTTAGTAAAAAAAATGTTCCAACATGTGGGCGTACCGGAAGACTTTATTACCCGTTACCCATTTGAGTTGAGCGGTGGAATGCGTCAGCGTATTGCAATTGCCATGGCGCTGATTACATCCCCGGATCTTATCATCCTTGATGAGCCGACCTCTGCCTTGGACGTATTGACACAGGCAAATATCTTTAATGTGTTGAAACGCCTTAAAAAGGAACTGGGCGTAAGCTTTATCCTGATCACTCACGATATCGCCACATCCAGTGAACTGGCGGATGATGTGGCAGTTATGTACGCGGGCCAAATCGTCGAAGTCAGTGATGCGGCTCACTTCTTTGATAAGCCGCTTCATCCCTATTCCAAAAAACTGATGGACAGTGTACCGCGATTACATGGCGACAAGGAACCCGATTTTATTACGGGGCGACCGCCGAGTTTAATTAATCTTCCTAAAGGCTGCCGTTTTGCGGACCGATGCCCGTCTCGTTTTGAAAAATGTGTTGAAGATCCGCCCATGGTCGAAAACAGCGGGCGTAAAGTTAAGTGCTGGTTATATTCATAAGTTTGGAGCATGCTCATGAGCTTGGCTGTGAAAGATATTGATACTGAAAAGAACGAAAATACAAAAAAGGTTTTATTAACCATTGACGATTTACACGTATGGTTCGAACTCAGACGTTTCGGGTTTGGACATGCGGGCAATGTAAAAGCAGTGGATGGTGTTAATTTTAAAGTTAACGAAGGTGAGGCCATTGCAATCGTGGGAGAAAGCGGTTGCGGCAAATCCAGTTTGATGAAGACGATCCTTGGGCTCTATAAACCTACAAAGGGCAGCGTGGTTTTCGACGACAAAAATCTGACTGAACTTAATGCAAAGGAAATGCTTTGGTATCACTCGCATGTCGGCTATGTTCAACAGGATCCATACGGGGCTTTGGCGCCTTTTATGAACATAGGCAAAATTCTTGAGGAGCCTCTTATTATTGGAGGCATCAAAGATAAACAGGAACGAAGCGTTCGTATTCGCAGGGCATTGGAAGAAGTAAAGCTGGGCCCGGTTGAAGATTTTCTACCCAAATTTCCGCACATGTTGAGCGGCGGACAGCAGCAGCGCATTGTGATTGCGCGCGCCATGATCATGGGGCCGAAATTTCTGGTGGCTGACGAACCGGTTTCAATGCTGGATGCGTCTGTGCGCGTTGAGATCCTTAAACTTTTGCGCGGCTTACAGGAGTCTCATAACCTTTCCGTTATCTATATCACTCATGACCTGTCAACCGTGAGCTATTTTGCCGAGCGCATTTTTGTCATGTATGCCGGCAATTTAGTAGAGAAAGGCAAGGTGCGGCAGATTTTGGACAACTCGCTTCATCCATATACGCAGGCATTGCTCACCGGCACATCCGAACCGGATGCGAAGAACGCGAAAACATTCAAAGAGATTCCACCCGGAGAGCCGCCGAGTCTTGTGAATCCACCGACAGGCTGTCGTTTTCATCCGCGCTGCTCAAAGATCATTGCCGGGCTTTGTGACGTGGAAAAGCCCCTGGAGTTTGAGCCCGAACCCGGCCATTTGGTTTCATGCTGGTTATATAAATGATCTTTAAGTATCCGGGCCGCGTGCTCGCCATTGCGATCGCTATGATGATCTTCGGGGTGGTGGCTCCATTTTTAATGGTTCTCCACCTCGTTGAATCCACGTTCTTTTTGAATTTTCTTTCTTTCATAGCCACAACACTGGGTTTTTATTTGGGGATTATCGGGTTTTCTTCCCTGCATATTAAAAGCAGGCGCGAGAAAGATAAGTCTGGCAGGAATGATTGGGAAAAATAAATTTTCGGAATAAAAAAACTCACCCGCAAAAAATCGGGTGAGTTTTTTTAAAGTGAATCTAATTTTATTTCTTAAAAACTATCCACGCTGTATCGTCTTTATATCTGATCTTCTTATCCACATTTTCGATCAACTTCACAATTTGCTCAGGCGCAAGGAAGTGGCTGCGCATCAATAACATTTTTTCAGCGAGTGCAATTAATTTCACGCCAAAGGTGCGGATGTCTGGCTCCTCGATGACCAGAATGCCGCCCGGTTTCAACACGCGCAACATTTCGTGCGCGCTCTGCGCGTGATTGATAACGTGATGAAGCGCATCCACCATGATGACGCGCTCGAAAGAATCATCGGGGAAGGGTAAAGATTCGGATGCGCCGCATACAGATCGAAGGGAAGAAGAAAACCGCGTCTGTTTCAACATGCCGAGTGAAACGTCGGCAATGACCACATCGTCTATAAGATCACGAATGGCGGATGAGACTCGTCCCGTGCCGCCGCCTACATCCAGCAGGCATCCCTTAGCTGGGAGCGCGGCAACTTCTCGCATCACATCCCTTTTGGAATATGTAACGCGTGCGTATAAAGGCGCAACAATGGAGAAGTGATCGAATCTCATTCACAAGAGGCGTCAACTAAATCTATAATGTCGCTAAGGGTTTTCTCGCCGATACCAGAAACATTTAGCAGTTCCTCAGGGTCGGCAAAACAGCCATTCTCGTCGCGGTAATCAATGATCTTCTGTGCAGTAGCAGGGCCAATGCCGGGCAGTGTGACAAGTTCTTCAAGCGTCGCGCTGTTGAGATCGAGCAGATCCGGATTGGCGGGGTCAACAGTGAGCGGCGCTTCTGTTGCGTTTGGCAGCACAAAAGCAGAATTATCCACAGGACCTAGTCCATCTTTAAAGGGAATCTCCAATTGCTGGCCGTCTTCAACTTTGGCGGCAACATTGAAGGTATCTGCGTTTGCAGTTGTAAGAAGACCACCTGCGGCATCGATCGCATCCTGCGCGCGCGCGCCTTCCGGAAGTTTATATAAACCCGGGCGCGCAACTGCGCCGATGACATGCACAACAAGCGGGGCTTCGGTAGGCGCAGGCTGCAAAACGATCGGCTTACCCATAGGCGCACGTGAAACAAAGAAAAGCACGCCGGCAAGGACGAACCCGGCAACCACACCAAACAATGAATATAATGCGTTTTTCATATTCTTATTTTACTCCAACTTCATAACCAGCAATTCTTCGCCAGTCTTTCTAAATATATCTGCAAGGTTAAATATTTTTTTAATACGGCTAAAATAACGCGGCATTTTTTCATCTGCGAGTGCGCGAAAGCCGAACTTCTCATACATCGCGCCGTTATGCGAAACGCATATTAAGTATAACGGCCTGGGCGTTTCTCGCAATAGATTCTCGATCACCATGCGCGCAATGCCCTGTCCGCGATAATCGGGATGCACAGCGATGGATGCCAGTTCGCGGATGTCTTGCCCGTGAGGTTTGATCTGCCCACAACCAATCACCTGCCCGCGATCATTTACTGCCACCAGAAAACGCGTCCACACCAACCCCGTTGGATTGATGCCGACCTTATCAATTAAATCTTTAATCCGGGTTGATTCGGATTCCAATGCGGGGCGAATAGTATAGTTTGTCATCTTGTTTAATATTTACGGAATGAAACCGGAAGCGACGAGAATAACGAATATGCCAATATACCAATGAATGAGAAATGGCCAGATAAACGACTTTGTGCGATAGGCAAGCCAGCCAAAGGCAAATCCGCCAAAGATAGTGGAGAGCGTTTCGATCTCTGGTTTGGAAATATGCACCAGCGCAAAAGGGACGGCTTGCAGCCATAAGGCTTCGTGCCCGAATTTTCTCGCATACCCGAACAATATCCAGCCGCGAAAGAAAAACTCCCAGCCGATCAAGTTTAGAAAAGTCGTCCATGGCAGGCCGGCGGTCAAATCGCCATAATATTTTCGCGTTTCAGAATCACCGCGCGCGAGATAATAAATAATTGGCGTTATCAAAACAATACCGATAATTGTAAATGCAATTCCGAGTTTCCAATCGCCAAATGAAAAACCATATTCTTTGGGGTTCTCACGAAAGATCAGGGTGGTAATGATCAAGGGAATGAACAAATAAAGAATGACACGGTCGTAATATTTATTTGCAGTGAGTGCGCGGTAATGATCCACAATTAGCAAAAGCGTGGAAACAATGCTAATGACAGCGATCTTCCAGTCGAAGTTTAGTTTTTCACCCAATAAATATTTCATGCTATTTAAATTTTGCCATATGCGGCTTGGACGGGTTTAGATCTTCCCGCGCGATTTTTTCAATAATTCGATCCGCCGCGCAATGTAGGTTGAGAAATAACCATCGTAGCGCCTCCATAATTCGTGAAGTTTCCAGTCATTACCGGTTATTTTTTTACGACAATTTTCCGAGCCACAGTAACATTCAAACTCATCATAGGGTTCGCCATCAGACATGGCGTAATCAAAAGTTAATTGCTCGCCCGCTTCAATATCACGCATGGCAACGAGACCGATCTGCCCGGTAAAGCCAAGGTTGGGATCGCAGGAGTGATTAAAGCAGTCGTTGGGCTCTTTTTCCTCGGCGGTCAGGATGTATAGTTCTTCGTCAATTTGCAGAACACGCTGCGTAAAGCGCAGCATGGATGGATCAAGGCTGCTTTTTAAGACAATATCGCCGCCCCATAAGGAGATCAATTCGCCTTTGTAAATAAATTCGCGTGCAAAGACCGCGCACTCGCTTTCTTTAAATTTTCGCGCTTCGCATTTGGAATTGAAATAAGACCAGGATTTTTGTGTCATAGAGAAGATTATACAAGAGAAACAAAAACGGGCGGCGGAAATTTTTTTCCGTCGCCCGTTGATTCTTCAAAATCTATTTTGAGCCGCCTTCGGTATCCGACGAGTCAGCGGATAGTTTTTGGGCAAAGAAAATCGGCAGAAGGGTGATGAGAATGACGATGGTGGCGACTACGTTGGTTACAGGACGATCACGCGGACGCACCAGCTGCGAGAATATCCAAATTGGGAGCGTAGTCTGCTGACCTGCGGTGAAGGTGGTGACAATGACTTCATCAAATGAAAGCGCGAAAGCCAGCATACCGCCCGCCAACAATGCTGTGGCGATATTGGGCAATACCACATAGCGGAAGGTCTGAAACGAGTTGGCGCCAAGATCCATCGAGGCTTCGATGACTGAGCCGCTCATGCGGCGGAAGCGCGCGAGCACGTTATTGTAGACCACCACCACGCAGAAGGTCGCGTGACCGATGACGATTGTCCAAAACGAAAATGGAATATCCAGTCCGCCGATGGCTGTGCGTAAAGCAATGCCAGTGACAATGCCGGGCAAGGCAATCGGAAGAATTAGTAAAAATGAAATAGATTCGCGTCCGAAGAAATTGCTGCGATATACCGCCGCTGCCGCCAGTGTACCGAGAATAAGGGCAACCAGTGTAGAAATTCCAGCTACCTGCACCGATAGGATTAAAGCGCGCCAAAGATCAGGTCGCTCAAATAAAGCGACGCCATACCATTTGGTTGTAAAACCCGGCAGAGGGAAAGTATAGGTAGCTTCTTCTGGAGTGAATGTATAAAGAAAAATAACCAGCATTGGACCGTACAAAAAAAGAATTGTTCCAAAGGCTGCGAGTTTAAGTCCCAGTGTAGCTTTAGGGCGCGTTGAGTCGGTAGAATTAGAGCGCATCGAATGCTCCTAACTTGCGGGCGATTAATAAGTAAACGATCATGATGACGACGGGTCCCATTGTCATCGCGGCAGCCAACGGGACATTACCCGCTGTGCCTTGATAGGAATAGACCGCCTGACCAATAAAATATTTTGAATTACCCAGCGATAACGGCACGATAAAATCACCCAGCGTTAATGAGAATGTAAAAATGGAGCCAGCCACTACGCCGGGGAACGCCAACGGCAAAATCACCGAGCGGAAGGTTTGAAATGGTTTTGCGCCTAAATCGCCGGAAGCTTCAATAAGCGATGCGGGTACGCGCTCTAGCGCGGTTTGAATTGGGATGATCATATACGGCAGCCAAATGTAAGAAAACGCAATGAACATGCCAATAGGCGAAAGTGAAAGCGATGAACCGCCAATCTCTGGAATACTTAACAGCCAGTCTAGTACGCCGCCTAACCCAAAGAGATTGATAAACCACGAGAGGATGCCTTCTTTGGCAAGGATTAATTTCCACGCATAGACGCGCACAAGGTAACTTGACCAAAGCGGAATGGTCACGGCGATGATGAGCCAGGTTTTAAGACGCGGCGCGGCGAATTTTGCAATGTAATACGCAAGCGGGAATGCAAACAGCGCGTCTACTACTGTGACAGCGGCTGCCATACCAGCGGTGCGCATGAATATTTCTAGATTAGCGGGGTAAAAAATTTGAGCGTATGTTTTTAAAGTAAACTCGCGCACGATTATTCCCGAAAAATCGTCAATCGAGTAAAAACTATTAATCAAAAGCGCGAATAATGAGCCAAGATAGACAACCCCCATATAAAGCATGGGGGGCACAAGCAAGAGCGCCAAAACCAGTTTTGGGGTTTTATATAAATATGTGGAAATTCGGCTTAACATCCTAATCTCCCAGTTTGCTGATGTGTTCTTTCTTCCACATTAAGCGCGCCGCCTGCCCTCTTGCGCGCATCACTTCCTGCGATGTAGATTTAAGGTTTTGTTCGACGACTACTAAATCGCCGCCGCCGTCTATTTCTACGAGGTAGCGCGTGTACAAACCTAGATAAACAACGTCGCGGATGTTGCCGTTAACCGCGTATGAGTCAGAGTCTAGATTTTGATCAGGTTTAACAAAGTGGATTTTTTCGGGGCGGATAGAAAACTTATTCGTCGAGTTTGTAATACGCTTGCCCACTTCTCCTTCGATAATGTTTGAAACGCCTACAAAACCTGCGACAAAAGCTGTTTGCGGGTGTTCGTAGATTTCAGTAGGAGAACCAATTTGTTCTATTTTTCCTTGATTGAAAACAGCGATTCTGTCACTCATGGTTAAGGCTTCTTCTTGATCATGTGTGACAAAAATAAAGGTGATACCGACTTCGCGCTGGATATTTTTTAATTCAACTTGCATTTGCTGGCGTAATTTTAGATCAAGTGCGCCGAGCGGCTCGTCGAGGAGCAATACTTTGGGATGGTTGATCAATGCACGGGCGAGAGCCACGCGCTGGCGCTGTCCGCCGGAGAGCTGCGAAGGCTTGCGGCTTGCAAATCCTGTAAGTTGAACCAGCTCCAGCATTTCATCAACGCGCTTCACGCGCTCGGCTTTTGCGACCTTCTTAACCATTAAACCATAAGCAACGTTCTCGCCTACGGTCATGTGTGGAAATAAAGCGTAATCCTGAAAGACGGTATTAACATCGCGGTCATACGGCGGCAACTGGGAAACATCTTGCCCGTATAGAAATATATTTCCAGATGTGGGCGTGTCAAATCCAGCGACCATGCGCAAGCAAGTAGTTTTGCCAGACCCTGAAGGACCGAGCATAGAAAAGAACTCGCCGTCCTTAATTTCAACGTCCACGTTATCTACAGCGCGGATGTCTCCGAAGTGGCGGCTGACTTTGGTAAATTGTATTGCAGGTGTAGAGGAATTGTTCGCCATAAATGAAAACTCTTTTGTAATAAATAGAATATCAGGCGGGGTCACCCCCGCCTGATATTCAAACATCCATCAAAAAATTAACGACCGCCAATTACAGCGACGTAGTTCGTTACCCATTCGTGGTAAGGGACACATTCTTTACGACCATCGCCGCAATCGGAAGTGGGAGTGCGCCACCAGTAGATTTTGTCGAAGTCGTCCAAGCCATTGTTCTTACAACCTTCGGCGCCGAGCAATTCGTTGCCTACGCAGGCTTCAAGGCGCACGGGAATATTGCTAAACCATGCAGCCAGATCGCCTTGAACTTTGGGGTCAAGGGAGTGCTCCATCCACGCATAAGCGCAGTTAGGATGTTCGGAATCAACATGTAACATGGTCGAGTCAGCCCAGCCGGTCGCGCCTTCAACAGGCACAACCTTGTCGATCGGTTGAGCATTGACGAACTTCAAGTAATTAGATTGGAAGGGCCATGAACCGGAAGCGGCAACACCTTCATTGGTGAAATCGTCCATTTGAACGAAAGCATCGTGCCAGTAACGGTTGATCAATGTGCGTTGTGTGCGGAGCAATTCAATCGCCGCGGTAAACTGATCGCGGGTTAATGCATAAGGATCGGTAATGCCCAATTCGGGATTATGAGTCTTCAAATAAAGAGCCGCATCAGCAACATAGATGGGACCATCATAAGCCTGAATGCGTCCTTTATTGGTCGCGCCATCGGGCAGGTTCATTTCGGTGAAAACCACATCCCAGCTGGTGGGAGGAGTATCGCCAAAAACGTCGGTGTTATACATCAAAACATTTTGACCGGAAGAATACGGAACGCCATAATGTACGCCATCCACGGTATGCCAAGCGGCGTCTTGCAAGCGCTCGTCAATTTTTTCGTAGCTGGGGACGCGAGAAACGTCAATGGCTTGAACGCGACCGCCCGAGATAAGGCGGTTAGAAGCATCGCCCGAAGCGGTGACGAGATCGAAACCGCCTTCATTCATCAGCGCGACCATTTCGTCAGAAGTGGCAGCGGTCTTGACCGTTACCATACAACCGGTAGCGGCTTCAAATTTGGTGACCCAATCATAGGCGGGGTCAGTCTCGCCGCGTTCAACATAACCAGCCCACGCAACGATGGACAACTCGCCTTCGAGCTCGATAGACGGAGCAGCCTCTGTCGCGGCAGCGGGGGCTTCGGTTGCGGCAGGAGCCTCAGTAGCCGCAGGGGCATCAGTGGCAACGGGGGCTTTAGTAGCAGCAGGAGCTGAGCCACCACATGCAGAAAGCACAAGGCTGGCAAAGACGAACAACACCAGTAGTTTAAAAGCAAATTTTTTCATTTCTCTCTCCTATTGAGTGATTTGATTTGGACTTGAATAGTCACAGTCGCAATATTATATAGAACGATGACTGAAAGTCAATAACATATTTCCGATTAAGACAATAAAAAGCAAAATTTTTTCCTAATTTGCGTTATCTTTCACTAAATATGTATTAAAACACCGAAATCCATTCAGATTACTACCAGCATATAAAACTATTCCTGAAACCCCGTCTTGTACAACTCAAAATACTTACCCTGGTTCGCGAGCAGCTCGCTGTGCGTTCCCTGCTCCACGATCTTCCCACCTTCGATCACCACGATCTTATTGGCATTGGTAATCGTAGATAAGCGATGCGCGATGACAAAAGATGTGCGTCCCTTCAATAACCTCGCCAGCGCTTTTTGGATCACCTGCTCGGTTTGAGTATCCACCGAAGATGTCGCTTCATCGAGGATCAAAATACGCGGGTCGGCAAGTAACGCGCGCGCAAAAGAGATTAATTGGCGTTGACCGACGCTCAACGTCACGCCGCCTTCCTCGACCGAAGTTTCATATCCACTTTTCAAGTTGACAATGAACTCATCCGCGCCCACAGCTTGCGCGGCAGCGAACACATCGTGATCGCTTGCATTTAATCTTCCAAATAAAATATTTTCCTTCACCGAACCATTGAACAGGAACGGGTCTTGCAGCACCATGCCCATTTGTTTGCGCAGCGATTGCTGAGTCACTTCGCGCAAATCAACACCGTCCACGCGGACAGAACCCGAGGTGGGATCATGAAAGCGCGCAAGCAGCTTCACGATGGTCGTCTTGCCCGCGCCGGTCTCCCCAACCAGCGCAACCGTCTGCCCTGCATCCACATCCAAGTCTATGCCATCCAGCACTAAAGTTGGATCATCGGAATAGTGGAAGGACACGTTCGCGAATTGGACTCTGCCCACGATGCTGGTCATTGCGTGCGCTTTTGCCGCGTCCTGAACATCCACCGGTGTATTCAACAAATCGAGAATTCTCTCACCCCCGGCCATCGTGGATTGCAACGTATCGAAGCGGCGACTCAAATCGCGGATGGGCTCAAAGAAACGGTCAACGTAAAGCACAAAAGCAATCAACACGCCGGGTGTAATCGACTCGCCCAACACAGCCGTACCGCCCACGTAAACCACAAGCGCAGTTGCAATTGCGCCAAGCACATCCACGATCGGCGTATAGACCGAAGCGACCTTGGCTGCATCGAGACTGGTTTCATAAAAATATTGATTGACATATTCCTTGAAAGTTTTGTAATTGCGTTCCTGACGTGAGAACGCCTGCACCACACGCACCCCGTTGACATTCTCTGCCAGCACCGAGTTTGCCCATGATACTGCCGCGCGCACCCTGCGATAATTCCTGCGCGCAATTTGACGAAAGAGAATCGTCGCCAACACCATGAAAGGCAAAACCATAAATGTCAACAGCGATAACTTTAAATTCAATGTCAGCATCGCGATGATCGTGCCAACGATGCCAAGCAAGTTTCTGACGATCGCCAGCACCGCCCATGTGATGAACTCACGCAGCGTCCCGACATCGTTGATCACGCGTGTGATCACACGTCCCACGCTGTAACGGTTATAAAAACTAAGCGAAAGTTTTTGCAGATGATTGAACATGGCAGTGCGTACGTCATACAAAACATGCTGCCCCACCCGTGACATAATTCGCACGCGCCAATAGTTAATGCCCAATTGCGCAACGGATACTGCAAAGAAAATCAACACAATTTTTTTCAAAGCCGCCGGGTCTTTAGCAGTAATACCATCGTCAATTGCCAGTTTGACAAAATACGGACCCGAAACCGAAGCAGCTGTAATAAGGACCATAAAGAACAGCGCCAGCAGCATTTGCGCTGTATACGGTTTAACAAAACGCAAAAGTCCGCGCGCCACTTTGGGGTCGTAGCCCTTATCCAGTGCTTCTTCGGATTGAGTAATCTGTATTGGAGGAATGATTTTTGTTGTCATAGATGTTCTCCGTCCTGAGCGGAGTCGCGTTCTTTGCGGCGCAGTCGAAGGACAGGGGGTTACAAAAAAAATTAAGTTTTCAAATTACGTTCGCTTCGACTCTGCTTAGCGAGGAGTTTTTGTCTTACCTTACCTTACCTTGCCTTCTCTCCTCTTCCGTTCTTCCTTCACAATTTCATGTATCAAATCGTAATCTCCACGTATCAGTGCTTCCTTCTTTGCGCGGCTCCAGCCTTTGACCTGCCGTTCATATCGAAGCGCATCGGAATACCTATCAACCTCCTCAGAAACCCATAGAAGTTTCACTGGACGACGACTATAAGTATAGGCACTTGGCATAACACCTTCCTGATGCTGCCAAAGGCGCTTATCAACATCGGATGTACTGCCTGTATAGTATGAACCATCTGAACATTCGAGGATATAAACACGATAAGGCATATTACCTCTTTATATTAGTTCATCCTGAGCGGAGGGCTGTAGTCGAAGGACAGGGGATTATAAACAGTTTAAGTCCCTATTGATATTTGAAAAAAGAAAGTCTGAAAACATGTCATAATAGAGGCATGAGAAAAAAAGGAACAAGCGAACAATTGGCAATAGTACGCAATCGAGGGCTGGCTC
>VFKN01000102.1 GCA_009885525.1 Anaerolineaceae bacterium
ACCCCGCCAAAGTACAGCGGGGCAGGCGGAGTCACGGACGGGAACGGAGGGGAATGAGACCTATCCCCCCGCCCTTCCCAAATGGGAAGGGGGCTGCTTGTGTGATGATTGTGGCGAATGTCCATAGCAGGCAAATCTTATTTTTAGGAAGACTTGGCTTCTCCCCAGCAGGGGAGACGGGAGAGGGGTTTGTTTGTAAGCGGACTCTGTCACGGAGTCACGGACGGGAACGGAGGGGAATGCCATCCACCATCCACGAATGTGATCACGATGACGAATCATGGTCGGTGCAGGTGTGGGTGGATGGTCAACGGGTTGTCGCCAACGGCTGTAAGCGGACTCTGACACGGAGTCACGGACGGGAACGGATTTACCAATTGTCCACGATTAAACGTTTGAATTCAGATACCGAAATCACGGTAGTCACTCCCGCCTTGTGTGATTCTTCAAAATCCTTGTCACCTGTAATCAGATAATCGGCATTGACGGATAAGGCGCAAGCAAGAAATTTCGAGTCTTTCTGATCTCGGGGAAAATCAACGTCATGCGACACTTCCACAAGTTTAACGCGCCGTTCGAAAGTACTTTGCCATTTTTGAATAGTTTCATCGCTCAGTTTGAATTTTCTCCGATTAAGGACTGTTGTGTATTCGCCAACGATCTCTGCGGACGCTGTCCATGTAAATTCAGGCGTAGCAAGAACAAATAAAATCACCTTTTCGGGAGTGCGGTCTTTTAGCGCAGCAGATACCACTATATTCGTGTCAATGATTACTTTCATTCCCCTCTCCGATACGCCTCGATTTCGGCAAGTATTTCCTCGTCGGTCAGCGCTTGTACTTGTGGTAAAGACTGAGTCTCTTTGAATAACGCCTTGAATTCTTGAACCGCCGCTTCTCGATCTTCGTCCTGCGCCAAAACAACAATCTCCACCACCTGACCTGAACGGAAAGGCAGATCGAACAACGTCACCTGTTTTGGGTCTTTGATCTTGATTTTTGTGCGATAGGCTTCCATAAGATTGCTCCTGTTTATGGAAGTATTATAAATCACTTCCTAGTTATGGATGATGGTGAGCGGACTCTGACTCTGACTCGGAGTCGCGGACGGGAACGGAGGGGAGGGGAGTACCGTCTACCGTCCACGAATGGGTCACGCATGAACGAATCAAGGTCGGCGCAGGTGTGGGTGGATGGCTGTAAACGGACTCTGTCACGGAGTCACGGAGGGGAACGCTGTCCACCATCCACGAATGGGGTCACGATGACGAATCAAGGTCGGCGCAAGTGTGGGTGGATGGCTGTAAACGGACTCTGTCACGGAGTCACGGACGGGAACGGATGTCAGCGGGGGATACGTTACTCAAATTTCAGCGGATAATTCTCAGGGTGTTTTAACGCTTCAAGTTCGATGTCAATGTCGAGTTGTTCCCAGTAAAAATCTCCGAAGCGTTCTCGGAAATTGAAAATTTGCTCGACAGTCGCTTTTTTAAATGCAGGATAGCGCTCGAAAGAAACCATAAACTCACCGTCATTGGTTAAAAGCCAAAAGCCGTCTTTTTCAATACTGGTAATTTGGCTTTTGACAGCCACGTCACTTTGGAAAATGTCTGCGCCACTCATTGGTAAACTTCTCCTGATTCTCTTTGACCAACTGCTCGATTTCATTCAATTCATGCGTCCTAAAGCCGTGGTAATCTGCCAGTGCGATAATCGGTTCCAGCCAAAATTTTGCCTTGCCGCGCTCCGACTCAACATGGACATGCATGCGGGTCTCTTCATTGCTGTTGAAGTAAAAACGATATGCTTTTTGGCGGTGAATTGTTGGTGACATGAGCGTATTATACCGTGTTGATAATGTGAAAGCCATCCAAATTTGAACAAAGCAGCAATTCTCAATTTGGCTTCGCAGGATTGCCAAATCTCGCGAAAACGGCTTGGATTTGGCAATCCAAGCCAGCAAACGCCAAATATATTTTTCATATTGAGAATTGCTGTGAACAAAGGATGAACGGATGTGGTAAGCGGACTCTGACGCAGACGCTTCGCACGGACGGGAACGGAGGGGAGTGCCGTCCACCATCCATGAATGAGGTCACGAATGAACGAATCAAGGTCGGCGCAGGTGTGGTGGATGGTCAACGGATTGTCGCCAACGGATTTGTGAAGCGGATAAACGGATGGGCTGTAAGCGGTTGGATTGAAATCCGCCCTCAGTTCGTGGAAGTCCTTCGGACTCTAATTCACCTTGCGCCTGTGTACATTTGTGCATATAATCAGCCCTATGAGTTACGAATGGGATCCCAACAAAGCCAAGTCAAACTATAAAAAACACCGCGTCAAGTTTGCGGATTCTATTGGCGTCTTTGAAGATGAAAATGCCATCACGATAGAAGATGAGCATGAAACCGAAGATCGCTTCATCACCATTGGCAGAGACTTTCTGAGGCGGATTTTGGTTGTCGTTTATACGTTTCGCGGCGTGATCATTAGAATCATTTCCGCGCGAAAAGCCACAAAGCGCGAGAAAAAGGAATATGAGGAACAAGAAAATGAAGAGTGAATATAACTTTAGCAAAGGGAAACGTGGGGCGGTTGTCCGCGCGCCAAAAGGCAAAACCCGAATCACCATCCGCGTTGACGATGATATTCTGGAATGGTTTCACGGTGAAGTTGACGCTGCTGGCGGTGGAAGTTATCAGACGTTGATCAACAATGCCTTGCGTGAGCATATTAAAAGTCAACAAGAACCGATTGAGGTAATTCTTCGACGAGTGGTGCGTGAAGAATTGACCGCTGTAAGATAATTTTTTAAAAACTCCGAAATTACGGCTTCGGAGTTTTTTTGTGCGCTGTAAGCGGACTCTGCCACGGAAGTCACGGACGGGAAGGGAGGGGAATGCTGTCCACCATCCACGAATATGGTCACGATGACGAATCAAGGTCGGCGCAAGTGTGGGTGGATGGCTGTAAACGGACTCTGTCACGGAGTCACGGACGGGAACGGAGGGGAATGCTGTCCACCATCCACGAATGTGGTCACGATGACGAATCAAGGTCGGCGCAGGTGTGGGTGGATGGTCAACGGGTTGTCGCCAACGGATTTGTGAAGGGGATAAAGAAAAGGATGAATTCAGAAAGATGAAGGATGAAAAAATTTCCGCCCTTGTTTTGTTGAATTACTCTTTTTCTTCCTGGTCATCCAAACTCTTTAAGATTGCTTCGATATTGAACTTCAACTCAGGAAGGTCTTTTTCCACTACCGACCAGACAGCGTCTTCGTCAATGCCAAAGTAGTGATGAACAAGAATGTTTCTCATGCCGATAATATCCGCCCAGGGGACATTTACATACCGCGCTTGAAATTCATTGGGTAATGCGCGGCACGCTTCGCCAATGACTGTAATGTGACTGACAACCCAATTTTGAATGAGTTCGTCAGAGTCAAAAACGTCTTTGCCTTGCACGGCATATTTATCAATGCGCTCAATGGCTTCCAGAATATCGAGCAGGCGTTCGCGTTCATCTCTTTTCATAATGGACGCGCCTCCTTCAATACCCTCATGCGGATTCTTGGTCGCAAGCCTGCCTCTGTCACCACATCCACTGGCATTCCGAGCAAGTTTTGTAATTCACGTAGTAATCGTGCAAGGTCAAGCAAACTCCGCCCTGCTTCAAGTTTCACAAGGAAATCAATATCGCTGTCAGGACGCGCTTCTCCGCGAGCAACAGAGCCAAACAGGCGCACATCATATGCCCCGTTTTTGCGCGCGACTGCCAGTATTTGCTCTTTATAAGATTGAAGAATCTTTTCGATTTCCATACCTTGATTATAAACTAAAGGTCGGCGCAGGTGTGAGTGGATGGTCAACGGGTTGTCGCCAACGGATTTGTGAAGCGGACTCTGTCACGGAGTCACGGACGGGAGCGGATGTGTGCTTCATCCAAAATCGTGTATGATTGAGGGTAGGAATAAGTCAAATGTCAACGAAGATACGCAAAATATTGAGAGCCTTAAAGAAGGAATTGCTCCACACTTACGGTAAGGGTAATGTGGACAGGATCATCCTTTACGGATCACGCGCGCGCGGGGATGCGCGGGATGATTCGGATATTGATATTTTGGTCGTAATGAAGCAGGATTTCAATTACAGCGAAATGTTGCGGCTGAGTTCCAAACTGGTTGCATCCCTTTCACTGGAAAATGATGTTGTGATCTCACGGGCGTTTGTGACCAAGTCTCAATACGAAACCTTGCAAGTTCCCTTCCTGATGAATGTCCGCCGTGAGGGAGTGCCAGTATGAACCCTGAAATCAAGGCTTTGATCGAAAAAGCAAAACGCAGCCGCAAAGCCGCTGCGAATCTCTTCAAAGATGGTGATGTTGATTTTGCGGCTTCGCGCGCCTTTACTCGCTGTTCTACACGGCCTCTGCTTTGCTGCTTTCACGCGGATTGTCATTTTCAAGCCATTCGGGAGTGATCGCCAACTTTGGAAAGGAATTTGCAAAGACGAGAATCCTCGACCCCAAATTTCATAACTACTTGATCGATGCACAAGACAGGCGCAACATTGGCGATTACGAAATCGTGTTCACAGTAACACGATGAACAGGCGAAAGAAATGCTGGAGTGGTCAAAGGAATTTATTCAAACCGCAGAGGAATATTTGAAGAACCTTCCAGACGAAAAAAGTTGAATGGAATTTGAAAATCTCCCGCAGAGGCGGGAGATTTTTTTGCGGGTTTGCTAACGGACTCTGACACGGACTCACGGACGGGAATGGATATCCGCTGCAACATTACTTCTTGGCTTTCTGAAATCTCTTGATTCTTGCTTCTACATCTGCGACAACCTGACGGGCTTGTGCCATATCGGTTTCGTTGAGGTGTTTTCCCAACTCTGTGAAGAGCGCTTCCGTTTTTGTTTTGAATGTGTACATCAAAGTCGCAATGTCGTTTTCATAAATTCCCACACGTTCAAAACTTCCCTGTTTATAAAGCGATGGCAAGGCGAAGAGTTTCAATAAAATTAATCCATCCACACTGGCGCAGCGAATGGTGCGGTCCATGAATTGTTTATCCGTGCTGTATTTCTTTGCTACTTTATCAAATAATGGATTCTTGGTCAACAGGATGTCAATTTGTAACTCCCCAAATTTTCCGCGTGCAAAATACATGTCCTGACTTTCAATTTTGATCTCAGGCAGTTTTGCCAGCGAAGGTAATGCCATGATCAGGTCAATGTCCTGCGTGTTGCGTCCCTCTACGTAGGTCAAAAGTGCAATGCCGCCGACGAGTACATAATCAATTTTACGGGAGTCGAGCAAGTTAAATAGTTGCTCAACCTGAGTCAGGAGGGAATCCGCGTTCATAAGGGCCTCAGGAACATTCTTGAAATTGAAAGTGACAGCGTTTCGTAAAATGCCGCCAATTTGGGAGGTGCTGTGGATCGTCATTGGCTTAAGTATACACTCCGTTTTCATGGATTGCGCCTTGATGTATTACAATTATCCCCATGAATTATCGACACTTTAAATATGAAGGCTGGCTGTATGTGCTGGCTTTCCTCATTGCAATTGCGCTGCGTTTTATTCAACTCGGCGCAATGCCTTTCACCGACGCGGAAGCCACCTCCGCGCTGCAGGCGCTGCATGTTGCGCAAGGTCTCAAGCCCGCGCTGGGCGCGCATCCGTTTTATATTTTATCCACGTCCATTTTGTTTTTTCTTTACGGTGGCGGGACGAATTTCCTTGCCCGATTTTTCCCCGCCCTCGTCGGGAGTTTGCTGGTCTTCGTTCCGCTCCTCTTTGCGGATGAACGCATCAAGCCACGCTCGGGTGTGATCCTCGCCCTGTTTATTGCACTCGACCCGGGTTTGGTTGCGCTATCGCGCCAGGCTGCGAGTCCCATTTTCGCGGTGACGTTTCTGCTACTCGTGCTGGGATTTCTCAACAAAAACAGAAGCAGCCTCGTGGGAGTCTTCTTCGCGCTGGCTTTGCTCAGCGGCCCTGCCGTGTGGATGGGAATCCTCGGCTTGGCAATCACCTGGGCGATTAATCAAGCCCTCTCATTTCGCAAAACATCTGACGAACTGCCATTAACCATTAACCATTTTCCATTCCTCACTTTCCTTTCCACCTTTATCACCCTCGGCTCGCTCTTCTTCCTCGTCCCCAACGGACTGAGCGCCGCGCTTGCATCCATCCCCGCGTTTATTTCACGCTGGACATTCGCCTCTGATGTTCCTGCCACGCGGATATTGTTCTCCTTCCTTATCTATCAACCGCTTGGAATTTTACTTGTCGTCATCGCCACGATCCGCGGATGGTGGGCGGGCAGTAAACGCATCATCCCGTTGAGCATTTGGTTTTTAGTCGCGCTGTTGCTGGTTATCTTTTTGCCTTCGCGTGACATCAGCGATCTCGCCTGGGTGTTGATCCCATTTTGGGCGATGGCAGCCATTGAACTCACGCGCAACGTGGATGTCTTTGCCGAGGAGCGCCTTGAAGTCGGCGGTGTGATTTTGCTCACCGCTTTCATCTGGACGTTCTCCTGGCTCGACCTCTCAGGTTTGGCGTGGACTGCGGCGGACTCTTCACAATACGCGATGCGCTTCTGGTTGTTGATCGGCGCGCTGTTTTTACTTCTGCTGAGTTTGCTGCTTGTCGCGGCGGGATGGTCGACCCGCGTGGCGCAGATCGGCGGCGTGTGGGGATTGGCGCTCGCGCTTGGCTTGCTCAGTTTGGGCGGCGCGCTTGGCTCTGCGGGTTTGCGCGGAATGGCGTATCCCGAATTGTGGCATCCCGCCAATCTTCCCGCGCAAGCGGATCTGCTTCAAACCACGGTCAGCGACATGTCGAATTGGGGTGTGGGCAACAAGATTTCCGCGCCGGTTGTAATCGTGGGCATCGACTCGCCCGCGCTCGAATGGACTCTGCGCGAGCATCAAGTCACCCTTGCTGAGGCTTTGGATGCAGCCAGTTCACCGGCTTTTGTCATCACTGCCGCTTCGAATGACCCGGCGCTTTCTTCCGCCTATCGCGGACAGGATTTCACGTGGCGGCAAACGCCATCATGGGGTGCGACGTTACCCAAAGATTGGCTGCGCTGGCTTGCCCTGCGCGAAATGCCTCAAAGCGGCGAGACCATCATCTTCTGGGCACGCGATGATTTGTTTGTAGACGCTCCCTCACCCTCACCCTAGCCCTCTACCCTACGGGCACGATGTCCCAAAGGGAGAGGGGACTCTGACTCCCTTCCCCCTTTGGGGGAAGGGTCGGGGATGAGGGCGAATTTAAACTTTTTCTCAGGAAATTATAAAAATGACAAAAACAACTCCACCTTCCACGATTGCCCTCGACGGCCCAGCCGCATCGGGAAAATCCACGCTTGGACAAAGCCTCGCCAACGCGCTTGGTTATTTATTTTTCGATACGGGCATCATGTATCGCGCCGTTACATGGATCGCGTTATCGCGTGACATGGATTTACGCGACGAGGATATGATCACTCAACTCGCGCAGGGCGCGCAAATCGATATCCGACCGCCATCTCAAACCGATGGCCGCAGCTGTGATATCGTCATTGGCGATAAGGATGTCACCTGGGATATTCGCAGCAGCGAAGTGGACGCGAATGTTTCGGTGGTCTCCGCTTATGCAGGTGTGCGCAAGGCGTTATCCGAACAGCAGCGCCGCATCGGGTTGCGCGGAAAGGTTGTGATGGTTGGGCGCGACATTGGCACGGTTGTCCTCCCCGAAGCAGATTTGAAAATTTATTTGGATGCCAGCACCGAAGAACGCGCCAAACGCCGGCATGATGAACTCATCGCGCGCGGCGAGCAAGCCGACTACGCTGACATTCTCGAGAAGGTAATCGAACGCGACCGACTTGATTCGTCCCGCGCTGTTGCGCCGCTGCGCCCCGCCGATGACGCCGTCATCATTGACTCTGACAAGATGGATGCTGGGCAGGTTGTTGCGCGTGTGTTGGAGTTATGCAAATAAAAAATTATCACGTTCCTTTGCACATCAAAATAAACCGTGTGTTCATTCGTGCGACTTTTCGGATGTTGTTTAATATTTTAGGACGCGTAAAAATTACGGGCGTGGAAAATGTTCCGCTTGGCAAGCCGTATGTGATCGCGATGAATCACATCTCCATTTTTGATCCGCCGCTGCTGGTTTCATTCTGGCCCGAAGAGTCTGAAGTGATCGGCGCGGCGGATGTGTTTCAAAGAAAGGGGCAGGGAATTGTCCTCTCCATGTATGGAGTCATCCCTGTGCATCGCGGTGATTACGACCGCGCACTGCTCGATAAAATTTCCGCGATCCTAAAAAAGGGAAGTCCGCTGGTGATCGCGCCTGAGGGCAGCCGCTCACACGTCCGCGCCATGCAGCGCGCCCTGCCCGGCGTTGGATATATCATCGAACATTCGCAAGTGCCGGTTGTTCCCGCCGGACTGGTCGGTACCACCGATGATTTTTGGCAGCGTTCCAGGCGCGGAGAAAAACCGCAACTCGAAATGCGAATCGGCAAGCCGATCCATTTTCCCCCGATCATTGAAAAAGGCGCGGAGCGCCGCGCCGCACGCCAACTCAACGCGGATCTGGTCATGCGTCACATTGCCGGGTTGCTGCCCGAAGAATATCACGGCGCATATGCGGGACAGGCGATTTATTAATTCACCTTACGCAAAATGATATGTCATTGCGAGGAATCTCTTGTTCTTTGTCCGAAGCAATCCGCTCTTGTCTGTCCGAGATTGCTTCGCCGCAAAACCAAGAGCGCGGCTCGCAATGACATCCACTTTTAATAAAACTGTGTAATGTGAGTTAAACAGGAATCAATAATCCCGAAGGGATGAAATGATTATAGAATTAAACAAAAGCCATTCCAATCCCGAAGGGATGATATAGATTTCCACGGGCCATGACACCGCCTTCGGGGGTGCGGTTGCGTATTATCAATTATTGCATCACACCCTATGAAAGAAATTTCCCCCAAACCAATCAGCGAAGTGTGGCGGCCTGAATTAACCCGCCTGACAAAATTGACTCGCGCGCGGATTCATATTCAGGTTAAGCGATTCGATTGGCGGGCGTCAGGACGCGGTCAACTTGGGGACGCAGAAAATAATGGGGGCGCTGGCAGATCTGCTGTCGGGAAAATATCGCGGGGTTTATTCCAATCCTAAATAATCTGTAATCTCGCATGTACTATATTTAGGGCTATAATTCAGAAAATGAATTTCATTCTAACCCTTCTTGCAGGCATTCCATTTCCCGCGCCGCCAACTCTTGCTGGATGGTTTGTGTGGATTTTCCTGCTGGGGTTTTTGGCTTACGTGTTGTATCGCTGGCGCGCATATCAGCCGGTTTGGAAGGGACGCGAGTGGGGAATTTTCTTCGCGTTTTTTATTTTAATTCCCGTTACTAATTTATTTATTGGATTAAGACTCTCCGCTGCGTCTGCGCGGCCTTTGCCCGGTTTGCCCGCGGATGCGCCCGGCTCTGCGTTGATGATCTTCTCTGCCATTCCGTGGCTGCTGGGCGGCGGTTTGCTTGGGCCCTGGGGCGCGGCGGCTTTGGGTATGTTCGCCGGATTGCTGCGCGGCGCGTGGGATACGTATTCGCTGTTTTCAATTATTGAATATGGATTTTTAGGTATATGGTTTTCCACGAACATGCGCCAGAGATTCCGCACGCCCGCTTATAAATGGCTGCGCCAACCTATTGTCAGCGCGTTGCTGCTGGTGCCCATTCATATATTATTTTATGCGGTCAGCGCGTTGTTCACGCAATGGGGTTTGGGTACTTCCGCGCCTGCCACGGCGCGCCTCGATTTTGCGATCAGTAACGCTGGCATTGTCACGCTTGCCTTTGCCGGTGAGATGTTGGTGGCGGGTATTGTTGTGCAGATCGTTTCGATGTTCTTCCCGCAAATGTGGGGCGGTAAACAAAACTTACAGCCCTCGCCGGGGGAACGCAGTCTTGAGTCGCGTTTTCTTTTTGCAGTTGGGACGTTCATCTTCCTTTTGTTGTTGACTCTGCTTGTGGGTGATTGGGTGGTGGCGGGACGCGCCGCGCGCGAGATGCTGCGCGACCGTCTCTCCAGCGCGAGTGAATCTGCGGCGCAGAGTGTGCCTTTCTTCCTTGAGACGGGGCAAAACCTGGCGGTGCAATTGGCTTCTGAGCCGCGCTTGTTGGATGCCACCGGCGATGAACTGAAATCCATCATCGGGCTGCGTATTCAAGCCGTGCCATATTTTGATCAGATCTTTGTGTTGAATACCGATGGGGCACTTTTGGCGGGCTATCCTGATTCTGCAAATGTTGCTTTTAATTTATATCCCGATGAAAAGATGGGCCTGGTGCTTGCCTCGAATGGCGTGTTGACGCAGATCTATTCCGTGCCGCCCGCATCGGCGGATGAATCTGCGCGCGTTTCTTTTCTCGTTGCGATTGTGGATGCATCGGGGCAGGTGCAGCGCGTGTTGATCGGGCGCACAACGCTAAAGACAAATCCACTGACTTTTCCGTTGATCGAAAGTATTAATAATATGAAGAAGGGTCTCGGTGGCGCGGGCTTTTTGCTGGATGAGAATAATCATGTTCTTTATCATTCAGACCCAACACAATTTGGGATGATATACACAGGCCAGCGCGGAATAGAGCCGCGCTTCTATGACGACACCGCATCGGATGGCACGCGCCAACTGGTGTATTACCAGCCCGTGTTTGGCCGTCCGTGGGCGATCGTGTTGACCGTCCCTGCCCAACAGGCGCAGCAACTTTCATTAAATATCGCCATGCCGCTTTCGTTGATGATCATCTTCCTCGCGTTTGTGGCGATGATCTCACTGCGAGTCGGTTTGCGCGTGGTGACCGGTTCGCTGCAAGGCTTGGCGAATGAAGCGAATCGAATCGCGCAGGGCAATCTCGACCATCCGCTGCAAGTGGATGGCGTGGATGAGGTCGGTCAATTGCGCGGCGCGTTCGAGCAGATGCGTTCCAGTTTACAGGCGCGTCTCGGTGAGATCAATAGTCTCTTGCGCGTCAGTCAGGGCGTGGCATCCAGTTTGGAGATGAAGGACGCGGTCAATCCGGTGTTGGAGGCGATCCTCTCGACGGGCGCAAATTCGGTGCGCGTGGTTTTATCTCCGAGCGTTTTGCCGGATACCTTTGTGGAGTTGCCCTCGCGGTTTACACTGGGTCAGGATACCTACTCCCACCTTGATAATCAAATTCTCGCGCTGGCGCAAAGCCAGGAGAAAATCGTCATCCCCAATTTGACCCGCTCGCGCGAATTGAATCTGGATGAATCCCGCCAGCAGCCGTTGGCTCTGCTCGCGGTTGCGCTGCGCCATGAGAATCGTTATTACGGCGTGGTGTGGGCCGGCTTTGATCAGCCGCGCATGTTCTCTGATTCGGATGTGCGCTTTGTGACGACGCTTGCGGGGCAGGCCGCGTTGGCTGTGGCGAACGCGCATTTGTATCTCAATGTGGAGGCTTCGCGCCGACAATTTGAAGCCGTGCTCAACTCCACGCCGGACCTGGTGCTGGTGACCGATCATCGCGATCGCTTGCTACTGGCGAATCAATCCGCGATGAAAACGCTCGGCATCGACGCGGCCAGCAGAGGCGTTACGGTCACACAGGTTATCAAGTTCAAACCGTTGGCGGCTTTACTGCAAGGCACAATCCGCGAAAATCAATCGCGGGAAATCGTTCTTGAAGATAAGCGTACCTACCTCGCCACCGCATCGACTGTGCTGGTGGAGGGACGCCCCACCGGGCGCGTGTGTATCATGCGTGATGTAACACACTTCAAGGAACTCGATACGATGAAGTCGGAATTTGTCGCCACAGTGAGTCATGACCTGCGCTCGCCATTGACCCTGATGCGCGGTTATGCCACCATGCTCTTGGAAAGCGATTTGCAAGAACAGCAGCAAGGTTATGTAAGGAAGATCATCTCGGGCGTGGAGAATATGTCGCGCTTGGTGAACAACCTGCTGGATTTGGGGCGCATCGAAATTGGAGTCGGCTTGGAGGTGGAGAATGTCAGTGTCATCGATATTATCGAGCGCGTGACCAGCGCGCTGCAATTACAGGCGACGCAGAAAAATATTACTTTGAATGTCGAACTCGCCAAGGATATGCCGCATGCCGTCGAAGCGGATGGGGCGCTTCTGCATCAGGCTGTCTATAACCTGGTTGAGAATGCCATAAAGTACACACCTGATAATGAACGTGTGAACATTCGCAGCACAACGCAACTCGGTTCATTTACTTTTATCGTTGAAGATTCAGGCATTGGTATTACAGAGGATGATATTCCTCATCTGTTCGAGAAGTTCTATCGCGGTAAGCAGCGTGAAGCCCGCGCCCAGCATGGATCGGGTTTGGGGCTTGCCATTGTTCATTCTGTCGCGACCAGCCATGGCGGCAAAGTATGGGTGGAGAGTGTCGTCGGCAAAGGCAGTACTTTTTATTTACAAATCCCTCTTTTGCAGCCAAAAGATTTAAAATCCACCTAAATAGGTCTGAGCCAGATACGATTTTGCTCTTGCCTACAAAAGGCTATATTTATTATGATAAATCCTGAAGACAATAAATCAACACCTTTTATTCCGCGAACAATAGATTACGAACCACCGCATGATCTGAGTCATTTTCTCATTGGCCGCCCGCTTGCTACTGCTGATGCTCCGCACCAGACAATTGGCAAGGCAGTTGGGCTTGCGGTTTTTGCGTCTGATGCGCTTTCATCCAATGCATATGCCACCCAGGAAATTCTGGCGATTTTGGCAATCGCCGGAATGCGAGGTTTTGCGTATGTATTCCCGATCTCGATCGCTATTGTTCTTTTACTAATCATCGTTTCTATTTCTTATGTGCAGATTATTCATACATACCCCGATGGCGGCGGCGCTTATATTGTAGCGCGCGATAATATCGGCGAGATGTCCGCCTTGATTGCGGCTTCTTCACTCTTAATGGATTACATTCTCACCGTTTCAGTTTCCATTTCATCAGGTGTAGCGCAAATCGTTTCGGCTTTCCCAGATGTTTTTGAATACCGCGTATATATTGCAATAGTGGCTGTGATCTTTGTTACGCTGATCAATTTGCGCGGCGTAAAAGAATCCGGCGCAGCGATTGCGATCCCAAGTTTTATGTTTATCATTATTATGTTCGTTACCCTTGCAGTAGGAATGATAAAGTATCTTACTGGATCGCTCGGCGCGGTTATTGATCCGCCTGAACTTATCCATGCAACCGGGGCGCTTACAGTCGTAACGCCGTTTTTGATTTTGCACGCATTCTCAAGCGGCACGGCTGCCTTAACAGGAATTGAAGCAATTTCAAATGGTATTACCGCCTTCAAGGAACCGCGCAGCAAAAACGCCGGTATAACCTTGATCTGGATGGCTGTCATTCTCTCCAGCCTGTTTCTAGGTATATCTTTTCTCTCAGGGAAAATATTCGCTGTGCCTTCTGAATTTGAAACTGTCATATCCCAAATGGCGCGTACGATTTTTGGCGGACAGGGATTCTTTTACATCGCTGTTATTTTATTTACCACCATTATTTTGATCCTCGCCGCGAATACCGCGTTTGCCGGTTTTCCACGATTGAGCGCTCTCATGGCGAAAGATGGATTTCTCCCGCGACAGTTGACTTATCGCGGCAGCCGGCTTGTTTATTCGCGTGGTATTGTCAGCCTGGCGGTGATCGCATCATTATTGATTATTTTCTTTCAGGCTAGCGTTACGCGTCTCATCCCGTTATATGCGATCGGCGTATTCCTTTCGTTTACGCTGTCACAGTTTGGAATGGCATTGCGTTGGTGGAAGTGCGGGCATATTAAGCCGGGTGCAGAACTTGTGGAACGTAGTTCAACGCTTCACTTTGATCCGCATTGGAAATTGAAAATGATCGCAAATGGCTTTGGCGCGCTTTGTACCGCGATCGTTATGCTGGTCTTTGCCGTAACCAAATTTGAAGATGGCGCATACATTGTTTTAATCCTTATCCCGGTTCTGGTTGCCATTCTCTGGTTGATACATCGTCATTATTCCGGGCTGGCAAAAAACCTGTCGCTGGAAAACTACGGCGAACCTCCTCCATATATGGGACGGCATCGTGTAATCGTCCCTGTTAGTAATTTGCATCAAGGAACACTGGCAGCATTGAGATATGCGCGTATGCTGTCAGACGATGTTACGGCGGTGCATGTTTCCATAGACCCCGATGAAACTAAAAGGGTCGAGAAAAAATGGGAAGCATGGGGAAAGGCTACGCGTCTGGTAATACTCGCTTCGCCTTATCGCCTTTTCCTCGAACCTTTGCTTGGTTACATCGAAGAAATTATTGCCGCACGACAGCCTAACGAGATGATTACTATCGTTGTCCCGCAGTTCATTCCATCAAAACAAATATTTAATGCCTTGCACATGCAGACAGCCGAAATGCTCCGCAAGGAATTACTCTCTAAACCCGGCGTAGTCGTTACGGATGTGCCTTATCAAGTTTTGTGATTTGCCGTCGTAAAGATAGGTTTGGACTATAATCACGCCCGTTTCTTGTGCAGAACAAGAATGTTCTATTTTGTGTTAAGAGAGAAAAATGTCAATCCCTGAAAAAAATCAAAATGAAATCATGCGGCGTGAAAGTGAATATATGCCGCCACGTTCCTTAAGTCACTGGATGATCGGACGCCCCCTGTCCACAGCGGATGCTCCGCATCAGACCATCGGCAAGGCTGTTGGCTTGGCTGTTTTTGCATCAGATGCGCTTTCTTCCACTGCTTATGCAACGCAGGAAATTCTGGGTGTGCTGGCGGCGGCAGGTACAATTGCGTTTGGATATGTTTTCCCAATTTCCATTGCCATTGTTGTTTTGCTTGCAATTGTGACCATCTCGTACCAACAGACTATCCACGCCTACCCGGGCGGCGGCGGCGCGTATATTGTCTCGCGCGATAACCTCGGAGAGATTCCCGCGCAGATGGCGGGCGCTGCGTTGCTTACAGATTACATCCTCACTGTGGCGGTCTCCATTTCGGCAGGCGTGGCGCAGATCGTTTCGGCTTATCCGACACTGAATCCTTATCGTGTTGAAATTGCGGTTTCGGCAGTTGCTTTGGTTATGCTCGTCAATTTGCGCGGCGTAAAAGAATCCGGTGCAGCTTTCGCAATTCCGACCTACTTTTTTATTATCATGATGTTCACCACTGTAGGGATTGGCATTTTTCGAAGTTTGTCAGGCTCCCTGGGTGCGGTGGTTGATCCTCCAGATTTGACCATTATGCATAGTGTTTCAGGCATTTCGGCCTTTTTGATCCTGCACGCTTTTGCAAACGGCACGACGGCGTTGACCGGCGTGGAGGCGATCTCAAATGGCATCACTGCATTCAACGAGCCGCGCAGCAAAAACGCGGGCATCACATTGATCTGGATGTCTGTCATCCTTGGCACGTTGTTTCTTGGCATTTCACATCTTACAGGGCAAATTGGCGCTGTATTTTCTGAAGAAGAGACGATCATCTCGCAACTGGCGCGCACCGTTTTTGAAGGACGCGGCTTGCTCTACCTTGGAACGATCTGGGGCACGACCCTAATTCTGATAATGGCTGCAAATACTGCCTTCGCGGATTTCCCCCGTTTGGGTGCGTTGGCTGCCACCGATGGTTTTCTCCCACGCCAGCTGACGTTCCGTGGAAGCCGTCTGGTTTATTCAAACGGCATTATTACGCTGTCAATCATTGCATCCCTGCTTATTATCGCGTTCAAAGCCAGCGTCACACTTTTGATCCCGCTATATGCCATTGGCGTGTTTCTATCTTTTACACTCTCGCAATTTGGTATGGCGCGCCGCTGGTGGAAAATTGGACATCTTGAGGAAGGTCAGGAACTGATTGAACGCGGCTCCACCCTGCGCTACGACAAGCAATGGAAATTCAAAATGCTGGTCAATGGGTTTGGCTCGCTGTGCACCCTGATTGTGATGTTTGTTTTTGCAATCACCAAATTCCGCGAAGGCGCATGGTTTGTGCTTATCCTCACCCCGTTGTTGGTGATGACCTTCTTTACCATTCATCGACACTACTATAACCTTGCGCAAAGACTTTCCCTGCAAAAATTTGATGGGTTGCCCACGCGGCAGACCCGTCACCGCGTTATTTTGCCTGTCAGCAGTGTGCATCAGGGAACGCTCGAGGCTTTACGATATGCAAGGTTGCTTTCAGATGATGTGACGGCTGTGCATATTTCAGTTGATGCCGATGAGACCGAAAAGGTTCAAAAGAAGTGGCTGACATGGGGCGAAGGCACACGTCTGATCATTTTAGATTCACCCTATCGTCTTTTTGTCGAACCTTTGTTGGAGTATCTGGAAGATATTATTGAGCAGCGCCAGGCAAATGAGACGATCACCGTGGTTGTACCTCAATTCATTCCTTCGAAGCGCTGGCACAATCTTTTACACATGCAGACTGCGAATGTTCTGCGAAGTGAACTATTAAACAAACATGGGGTTGTTGTAACCGACGTACCCTATCATGTGCATGAATTGCACGAAGAAGCACACAAGGAGTAGATCTTATGAATTTAATTGTTGTTGGATGTGGCCGCGTAGGCGCGGAATTATCCTACCGCCTCTTTAAAAGCGGACATCAGGTTATTGTTATAGACAGTAACCGGGAATCGTTCAATCGTCTGCACTCCGATTTTCGCGGGCGCACCCTAGAAGGCGATTGTCTTGCGGAGAATGTGCTCGAACGCGCAGGAATCAAGGAAGTGAATGGACTTGCCGCAGTGACCAATTCTGATACGCTCAATGCTGTCGTGGCTCACACGGCACACACTTTTTACAATGTTCCGGTTGTAGTGGCACGTAATTATGATCCGAACTTGCGTGTGGTCATTGAGGCTTTCGGCTTGCAAACGGTCAGCTCCACATTTTGGGGCGCGCAGCGTGTCGAAGAATTATTAATCAATCCCACACAAAGGATGATCTATTCCGCAGGTAATGGGGAAGTGGAAGTATATGAGATCGTCGTCCCTGGAATTTGGGGCGGGCATACATTGGGAGAATTACTGGAACCCCTCACGCAGTGCTATCCTGTTGCAGTTACACGGGCGGGCCGCTCGGCTCTGCCAGAGATGAAAACTATTTTACAAGCGGGTGATGTGATCAACGTGAGTACAACTTACGAGGGCATTGGCGGGCTTACTTCACGCCTGTCTGGAAAGGCGGAGGCATAATATGTTTGTCGTAATTGCTGGAGGCGGACGCACAGGGGCGCGTCTTGCGAGTTTACTGCTAAATGAAAACTATAAAGTGCGGCTGATCGAAAATCGCCGTAACCTGCTTTCTCTTTTACACAAGGAATTGCCGACTGAAGTGATCTATGAAGGCAACCCCATTGATCCGGGCGTGCTTGAAGCGGTCGGCATTCGCGAGGCACACGCAGTCGCATCCGTGACTAGCGACGACTCGATGAATTTGGCGATCAGTTTTCTCGCCAAGAAAATGTTCGACGTGCCGCGCACGATCGCGCGCGTCAATAACCCGAACAATGCCTGGCTGTTTGATGAGAAATTTAACGTGGATGTTTCTCTTAACCAAGCCGATGTGCTGGCGCATTTAATTCAGGAGGAAATGTCACTGGGCGATATGATGACGCTCTTCAAGATCCGCCGCGGGCGCTATGCAGTGGTGGAAGAGAAAGTGCCGGCAGGCGCGAAAGTGATTGGCATCGAACTAAAAGACCTGGACCTTGCCGCGCATTGTGTGATCGCGGCGATCATTCGTGACGGCGTAATGACACTGCCACGCGGTGACAGCAAGCTGCAGCCATACGATGAGATCATCGCGGTCGCCAGCCCTGACGGCGCGCACAAGCTCGCCGAGTTATTGGCTTCCCCAAGTCATCTGGAACGCAGCAGCGGTAGGAAAATTTCTTAAACCCAAATATTTTTTCAAACATAAAAACTCACCCCGAAATAGCTATTTCGGGGTGAGTTTTTATTAGGAACTTAGAAGTTAAATGCTTGCTTTTTGTACGAGGATTTTTAAACACAAAGGACACAAAGGTTTTAAGGTCTTCCTTCGTGACCTTTGTGTCCTTTGTGTTAAAGCCTTTTTGGTTTCGGCTTGTCCGAGTTAGGGCAAATATACACTTTATCATTCCGATGGGAATTCGTCTTTAATGCGCTTTCTTGCAATCTTGCAATACTCCTCACCGATCTCGATCCCAACATACTGGCGCTGATTTTGTTTTGCCTTCACGCAGGTTGTCCCGCTGCCGCACATCGGGTCGAGCACAACATCATCCGGCTCTGAAAAACATAAGATCAAGTCACTTGCGAGTTTGTCGGGATATGTTGCGGGGTGTTTCAGCTTCAAGCGATTACCTTCCGTATTGCTGGTGGAATACTGCCAGACCGTGCCGCGGCATTTCAGTGCATTAACGGTTTTCTTTTCGATGATCTTAAATCCGCCGTTCGTTAACCGATCCGTGCCGGAATAGGTTTTGCCGGCGTGTTTGCTTGGCACCATTAAGTGTTCCTTGTGAAAGGTCTTGGGCCGGCTGCCTTTAAAAAAGATCAGGATGTATTCATGGTCAACGCGGAAACGCTGTGTCCACCACGCGCCGGGGTTGCCGTCGCGCTTATAGATCACCGTCTCGAAAAGTTTCCAGCCGACTGAATCCACCCAGCTGACAGCCAGCCGAAACGAGGTGAGCGACTTCGCGAAGTTCTTCGTCCCATCGCCGATGACCACCACCGCCGCGCCGCCATCTTTTGTGACGCGGAAAAGGTGCTGCCCCAGCGCGACAAAATCGAACGCCCAATTTTTCTTGTAATCTCGAATCCCGTCGTAGGGCGGAGAAAAAACCGTCAAGTCTATTGAAGCATCTGGGAATGTGGATAACTCCTGCAAGCAGTCCGCGTGGATGATTTGATTTAATTTATTCTGCATCTGCATCCGCATCTTCATCATCTGTTTCAGGCTGAATTTCCTCAAAAGATTTTAGCAACTCACGTGCTCTGGAAACTTCACTCTTGGGAACATGGATTTCAACAGGGTCGAATGCGCTTTTATATAAGTAATGCGTGACGGCATCCTGAATCAATAACACGTCAATTCCCTCCGCTTTTAAAAAACTTTCAATCAAGTCGGCTTTCCAGCGGCCATTTATTTCGGCGATTTTTTCGTAGCCAGATTCTTCCATTTTTATTCTCCTGGATAATTATTACCATCTATCCCAATGTATAACTTCATCCAATATTTTGCGCCCACCTTTTTTTGGCGCAGCGGATAACATCTCTTCCTCTGTTGCGTATCCAAATGAAAGCGCGACGCGCAAATGCCATTCCGGCGGGAGTCCCAAAATCGCGCGCGCTTTCTCCGCTTCGTAGATGGATGCGGGACACGAGCCGACGCCCAGTTCCCATGCAGCCAGCTGCATAAACGCGGAGGCTTGACCCGCGTCGAACATGATCTGAAATTTTTCATTCGGGTCGGGAGTCAAAATAGCGACGCATAACGCCGCGCCCGCGATATGTCCCGCCCACTCACCGCACTGCGACAATTCCTTCAAAATGGATTTATCACGTATGGCAATGAACTGCCACGCCTGAGTATTCTTTGAAGATTGCGACCTGCGTCCCGCGTTGAGAATCGCGTGAATGACATCATCGGGCAGGGGCTTATCCTGAAATTTTCTCACCGCGCGTTTTAATCGAATGGCATCTGCTACGTTCATGGTAATCCTTTCTGGTGGCTATTAGCTTACTGATGAAAGTTTTCGTGACCTGTTGATTATATATCACCCCTGCTTACTGTGGGCTACGGCTGCGTTAACTTATAAAAATAATTTTGTGAAGTATCATTGGTTTATTAGACTTTATTGGTAATTAGCCATCAAAAATTTAAATTACTCACTTACGAAATTTCAATCCCGAAGGGATGGCAGGATTATAGAAATTGCCAAAACCGTTGTCAAATCCCGAAGGGATGATATTGCTTTTGCGTAAAGCAGTGACACCCCTTCGGGGTTTGGTTTCATTCTGTCTTCTTTCTATAATCATTTCACTCCTTCGGAGTTATTTTCGATAAAATCTATTATAGATAAAATCATCGGAGAGAATCTTAATGGCAAATATTATTGTCGTTGGCAGCATCAATATGGACTTGGTCGTACGCGCCCCGCATATTCCCATTCCGGGCGAGACTGTTTTGGGGAGCGGATTTGGAACTTTCCCCGGCGGCAAAGGCGCCAATCAGGCGGTGGCTGCTGCCCGACAGGCTGCTCGCGTAACCTTCATCGGGCGAGTCGGTGATGATGCGTTTGGCCGGCAACTGGTGGTGGGGTTGCAATCCGAAAAAATCGATACGCAGCACATTGGCGTGGATGAAACTGCCGCCAGTGGCGTTGCCCTGATCACGCTGGATGCCGCGGGACAGAATAGCATCGTCGTTGCCTCGGGCGCGAATCATCAGTTGACGCCGGAACATATTCGCAAAGCGGAATCCGCTTTTATAAACGCCGATCTGCTCCTGCTGCAATTGGAAACCCAGTTGGAGACGGTGATGGCTGCGGCTCTGCAAGCAAAAGCGCATGGCGTGAAAGTGGTGCTCAACCCGGCGCCGGCACAAAGGCTGCCCGAAGAATTGCTGCCCCTGCTCGATATGCTCATTCCCAACGAAAGTGAAACTACCTTGCTGACCGGTCTGCCGGTGGAGACTCTGGCAGAGGGTGAGATTGCAGCGCAAAAATTATTGACCTTGGGAATCGGTTGCGTAGTTATCACGCTTGGCGCGCGCGGGGCTTTACTCGTCAGCGCAGATAAGCCCGCGATTCACATCCCAAGTTTTCCCGTGAATGTTGTGGATACCACATCGGCAGGCGATTCATTTGTTGGCGCTTTTTCCGTCGCTCTCGCGGATGGTTCATCACTCGAAGTCGCGCTGCAACGCGGCTGTGCTGCTGGCGCGTTGGCCGCCACTCGTTTGGGCGCGCAGCCCTCCATCCCAACCAAATTTGAAATTGATCAACTCTTGTTAAATGCACAAAAGGAGCAACGCACATGACATTCCCACCCGACTATGCCGAACGAGTTTATGCAGGAATTTTGGGCAAGATCATTGGTGTCTACATCGGCAGGCCTTTTGAAGGCTGGACCTACGAACAGATCATGGCGAGTTTCGGCGAGATCAAGTATTACGTCAACGATCGCCGCGATCTGCCTTTGCGCAATTATCAGATCGTAGTGACCGATGATGACATCTCGGGTACGTTCACTTTTTTACGCGCCCTGTCCGATTACAACAACTCCCTCGACCTGACTCCAGCCCAGATCGGACAGACCTGGCTCAACTACATCATCGAAAACAGAACGATCTTGTGGTGGGGCGGGCGCGGAAATTCGACAGAGCACACGGTTTATTTGCGGCTCAAAGATGGAATCCGCGCGCCGCAATCCGGCTCGATGTCTTTGAACAGCAAAGTGGTCGCCGAACAAATTGGCGCGCAAATCTTTATCGATGGCTGGGGCTTGATCGCTCCCGGCGACCCTACGCTGGCAACGGATCTCGCGCGCCGCGCCGCCAGCGTCAGCCACGATGGCGAAGCCATCTACGGCGCGCAAGTGATTGCCGCGTTGGTTGCCCAAGCCTTCATCGAATCCGATCTTGATCGTTTGCTTGATACTGCCATCACCTTCATCCCAACCGATTCGATTACTTATCAACTCATCGCGGATATTCGTGGCTGGCACGCGGCTGACTCCCACGACTGGCATGCCGCCCGCGCAAAACTCGCCGCCCGCTATGGCTATGATAAATACGGCGGCAACTGCCATATCATTCCTAATCACGGTTTGATTATCCTCAGCCTGCTTTACAGCCAGGGCGATTTCAGCCGCGCGCAAACCATCGTCAACACTTGCGGTTGGGATACTGATTGCAATGCGGCGAACGTGGGCTGCATTCTGGGCGTGCGCAACGGCTTGGCGGCTTTTGATGGCGGCCCCGATTGGCGCGGACCGGTTGCCGATCAACTCTACCTGCCAACTGCGGATGGCGGGCGGGCGATCAGCGACGCGCTGCGCGAAACGGATTTCATCCTCGAGATGGCACACGCCATCAAAAGCGAAAAATGGACTCGACCCAAGAACGGCGCGCGTTTTCATTTTTCCCTGCCTGGCGCGGTGCAGGGATTCCGCGCGCAGAAAAATCTGGTTCTGGAAAATGTTCCGCATCCAAAAGAATCCGAACGAAGAGTTTTGGCGCTGCGCTATCGCATCGAATCTGGCGAGTCCGCGCTGGCGTTGACGCCGACATTCATTCCGCCCGAATCTATTGATATGCCCGGTTATGGCTTGCTGGCAGCGCCGACGTTGTACCCCAGTCAAACCGTGCGCGCTGTGCTGTTTGCTGACGAGAAAAATTTCAAATCAATAGAAGTTGGGCTTCAACTGCAAACTTATGGCCGCGATGATGTGACGGAATTTTTCCACGGGGCGAAGCAAAGCCTTGCTCCCGGAGAGAGCATTCAACTTGAGTGGCAAGTCCCCGACTTGGGCGGCGCGCCTGTTACTCAAATTGGAATCGCAATCTCATCCGATGAAGCATCTGAAGGCGAGGTCTATCTCGATACTTTATCGTGGGATGGTGTGCCGCAGGTTACTTTCCGCAGACCCGCCGCGCCCGGGAAGTTGTGGAAGCGTCAGTGGGTCAATGCCGCGGATTTTTTTGAAGATGAGTTTGGTGAAGCCTTCCGCGTGATCCAAAATCGCGGGCGCGGATTGGTGATCACCGGTACGCGCGAGTGGATGGATTACAGTGTGCAAGCCGCGATCACTCCCCATCTGGTTAATTCTTTTGGATTGGCGGCCCGCGTTCAAGGTCAGGAACGCTATTATGCTTTGCTGCTTGCCGACCAGAACACAGTCAAACTGGTGAAGCGGCTGGATGGGGAAGTTGTATTGGCTGAACAGGCGTTTGAATGGAAATTCGGTCAGCCGTATGAATTGCAGATCGCTGTTCAAGGCGGTCAAATTCAGGCTTGGGTGGATGGCGTGTTATTGTTCAAGATCGAAGATTTGGATCGCCCGCTATTGGGCGGCGGCATTGCATTGGTCTGCGAAGAAGGCCGCATCGGTACGGATGAAGTTTCAGTGGGGCGGGATTGATCTGCACCGAGGTTGTCGCAAATATGACTCACCCCGAAATTAAGGTTTCGTGGGTGAGTTTGTTTTTACAAGCAAATGGGACGCAGAAAAACGCGGATCCGTTCTTTTTAAATCAGCGCAAATCAGCGTTCATCTGCGTCCAATAGAAGGGGAATTAGGAACTGCACATTAGGTTGGGCTATCTTTCCAGAAGGCCATTTTATCGCGTCAGACATACTATCCAAAATGCTTGTTACGAATTTTTACAAAGCATCTTGAAATCCAAAACGAAAAGTGCTACACTGACTTTGTACATATTCGCACAATTAGTAAAGTCAGGACTTTATACATTTTATCTCGTCTGGATATGGGGGCCGATTTCGTTTCTTTTCTTCATCTCTAAATTTTTTGAAGATGTCAGGATCTGCAGCAGAATGCAGGATAACAGCCATTGTCATTTTTACACTATCTATTTTTTCTGCGGATTGAATAAACATCCCAGCCCACTTGGAAAGTGTGTCGTCTACGCTCTCAGTTTTGTCAAAATCACCAGAATACACTCTTTCTGCTTTTGGATGATTCGTATCTAGCCAATCTGAAACCTGCTTGAACAGCTCGCCATTTGCTTGTTTCCATAGCCAGAAGACCGTCACATAAAACTCTTTTGCGGTCAGCCATTGATTCTTAAGGATAGGTAGCAAACGAAAGTTCGGCGAGTCGATAATATGAGGAAAATTTGAATCCCTAATGTGCTTTTGAAGAACCTCACGAAATACCTTTCCTTCATGTTGCTGCGAGAAGGATTTATCTTTGTAAGGCAAAATCGTTTTTATTAATTCCTCTTCAAATTCCTTTGTAATTTGAACTTCCAGAAGTGGAATATGCGAAAAATTTTCTTTTTTGGGCATTAAATTTCTTTTCATTTTTACACCTCATACACCTTCAACACCTCATCGCCATAGTGATTAATCACTTTGACCGCGATCTTGCCTTTATTGGCGGGTTTCTCAAAGGGGATGGATTCGTTGGTGTAGAGCGCGCTCCAGGCGGATTCGTCGATTTCGGCGCGGAGGGCGCGTTTGAGTTTGTCGTAGGGTTCGTCGGCGCCGGTGAAGTAGGCGTGGCGGACGATGAAGGTTTCTTCGTTGTAGTCGGTGTCGATGAACCAGCAGGCGAT
>VFKN01000014.1 GCA_009885525.1 Anaerolineaceae bacterium
GAGATCACCGTGAAAGCGAAGAAGACAAGTGGCGAAGTGGTTGAATTCAAGGCTACTGTGTTGTTGAACACGGATGTTGAGGTGAATTATTATCGCAATGGCGGTATTCTCCATACGGTATTGAGAAACCTAGTCAAGTAATTGGTAAGTGAAAAGACCTTCAAGTTTTAGGCTTGGAGGTCTTTTTGTAAGATAAAATAGAAAAAATGTTTCTTGACAGTTTGGCATTTTAGGCGATAATAGAGGCATATCCCCCAGTAGTAGTTGGCTGTTTTGACGAACCTGGTGCGAGGCCGCCTCACGGCGGTCTCTGTGTTTAAGGACTTATGAAAACAAACATCTACATTGACGGTTTCAACTTCTACTACGGCTGTATCAAAGGCACACCCTACCATTGGCTAGATGTGGCGAAGATGTGCAGTTTATTGCTTCCCAATGATGAAATCCTTTCCATCAAGTATTTCACCGCCCTTGTTGAGGCCCGCCCAAGCGACCCTGATCAACCTATGCGCCAACGAACTTTCCTACGTGCGCTACGAACCATTCCTAATCTTGAAATTATTTTGGGCAGTTTTCTATCTCACGACGTGAGAATGCCACTTTCGCCGTTTGGAAGCGGGTTTGCCAATGTGATTAAAACCGAAGAAAAAGGCTCCGACGTAAACATTGCCACGCATTTGCTTTTGGACGGTTTTAGAAACGCTTACGAACTTGCCGTAGTCGTTTCAAATGATTCTGACTTGCTTCTGCCGATTCGGGTGGTTACAGAACAATTTGGAAAGCCTGTAGGTTTGCTCAATCCGCAAAAGCATGTCAGTTTGGCTCTTTTGCCGCACGTGCAGTTTGTCAAAAAGATTCGCGGCTCGGTTCTGAAAAATAGTTTGTTTCCGCCTGTGATGAAAGATGGAAATGGTGAATTTTCAAAGCCTGACGATTGGTAAAATACGGATGTTGAGGTGAATTATTACCGTAACGGAGGAATTCTCCATACGGTGTTGAGGAATTTGGTGAAGTAAAGAGAGTCGATACTAGAGATTAGAGATTAGAAAAAGCGGAGCAGATGACGAGTCTGCTCCGCTTTTGATTGTGATGTAAAATTCGGCTATTACAATATGATACTGGAGGTATTTATGTCGAACACTTTTCGCGATAAGGTCTTTATCAGTTACAGCCACAAAGACGCTGAATGGTTGCAGAAAATCAAAATTCACTTAAAGTCACTTCCTAACAAAAACAAAATATTAATTTGGGATGATACTAAAATCGAAGCGGGAGAAATGTGGAGAAGCGAAATCGCCGAATCTCTAGATGGCGCAAAGGTTGCTTTGTTATTGGTAAGCCCTAATTTCTTAGCGTCCGACTTTATTGCCGAACATGAACTACCTAAAATATTAGAAGCCTCAAAAAAGGAAGGCCTTAAGATACTTTGGGTTTGTGTTAGCTGGTGCAATTTTGATGTGACGGAAATTGCCAATTATCAAGCAACAAATGATCCAGCTACTCCACTGGATAAAATGGAGGAACTTTCTCCTCCAGATTTAAATAAATTTTTAACAAATCTGTGCAAATTGATTGCCAAAAAACTGGATGAACCATTACATCCAAACTTACCTGATAAAGATGAAGAATTAGATGTAGCACTTACAGGAATCGTCCAAGCCGAAAACTCGCCATATGGTTCACGGGGAATATTAAGGCGATATCTACGAGGTACTATTTACTTAATAACTGAAAAAGGAACTCCACCAGTAAAATTTCCTCCTATCGAAAATAATAAGTGCTTTAGAGTTAATTATTCTTTGACAGGAGAAAGATACGAAAGCCTTGGAGGAACAGGGTCAAAACTTGGTTTTCCTTTATCTGAGTTAGAAACTGCTTGGAAATATAATCCATGGGAAGGATTTATTGTCACAGGGACAGTACAGTGGTTTGAAGGTGGTCGAGTATATTGGTCTGAAAGATTTGGCGCTCATGCTGTGTATACAGGCAATATTCTAAATAAGTTTTCAGAATATGAAAAATGGTTGCAACATGAAGGGAAAGAAATGACGGGCGGGATTCTTGGCTTTCCGATCGCAGAGCAACAACAAATTATGTCAACCACAGGTGCTATTGGGGAAGTTCAGCGTTTCATCTACGGATATATAATTGATTGGAGCGGAGGAACGTTTGCTATCAAGCAAGGTTTTTATGATATGTATCAATCAATAGGAGAGTGGAAAAGTGAATTAGGTTTCCCTTTAACCGAAGAGGGAACATTTATCTCCTTTACCAAAAACAAAGGTATTATTCAATATTTTGAAAATGGATGTATGCATTGGAACCTTGAAACAAATCAAGGTTTTTACTTATGCGGCTTGATATATAAAAAATGGGCAGAAAATCAAGGCAAAATGGGGCTTGCGATTAATTATGCAAGAGTAACCAAAAATTCTCTGTTGCAAAACTTTGAAGGCGGCGCAATTGAAAGTTTTCATGATGGCAGCGTATATATAATCAAATAAACCAGCTAGCAAGGTAGGGTTGCGTGAGTTGTCCGTAGCCGTGTTGTCGCTCCGTGCTGGTTGGAGGTTGTCAACGGACTCTGACACGGATTCGCGGATGGGAACGGATGGGAACGGATGGGAACGGACGGGAACGGACGGGTCGCCAACGGATTGCTCCGCATAACGGATGAACGGATGTCTGCTTTGGGCCGTTGTATAATTGAATTCGAGGTGTATTATGGCAATACAAACCGTTTCAAACACAAGAGTTAAAGGCGTGCGCTGGCTGGCAGAACTTTATAAAAACCGGCAAGTTGATATTGTCACCGCGCAAACATTGAACAAACTCATTGACCTTGAAGTCAGCCGTCTTCGTATGCAATTGGAAGATATGGAGCGAGTCACTGCGAATTATGAAAAACAATATGGCATGTCATCGGCAGAGTTTTTAAAAAAATACGAAGCGGGGAAAACCGACGACCACATGGATTTTGTCGAATGGTCTGGGCTAACTAAAATGTCGAAAAGTTTCCGTAAAACGCTTGCCGCCATTGACAGCGAGGGGTAAACATGAACCCGCAGGAGTATCTGGAGTCCGTCAAAAACCTGCTTTTGAACAACCCATTAATTACCCAATATCAGATCATACGGGAATATGAAGGATTGGAAAAGAGTTATATCCGCGCGCGCTTAACCCTGACAGACAGCAGCTTCCTGGAGTTTGCCGAATACATAGAAGCAGACGCGAGAAATTTTAAAATTACCGATTACAGTTTTCAATGGCTGGATAAGGATGGGAATCAAGTCCGCCGTTGGGATAATACGCCGCATTTCCCGAAACTCAAAAATTTTCCCCATCATATTCACGTCAGCAAGGAGAAAGTGGTCTCAGGCAAACCGATCAATATCTTTGACGTTTTGAATGAAATTGCCAGGATCATTGAAAAATGAAATTAGCAGCTGGATAGAACCATGAGTCTCAACAGTCCCAGCCCGCGCCGGCGGGTGAGATTATTGATGAATCAGCAAGAGGCTTTCCATTGTATAATTTAACGCATGAGAAAGACTGCGTTGAACAAGACCTTGCGTGAGATGACGGATCGGATCGTCGGTGTGGCGAATCCTGTGCGCGTGCTTTTGTTCGGCTCAGCTGTAAGCGGAAAAATGACAGAAGACAGCGATTTGGATGTATTGGTTATAGTGAGCGGTTCCACTCATCGCCGCCAAATGGCGCAGAAAATATACAGAAATTTATACGGACTGGGAATCGCAATTGATATTGTTGTCGCAACCGAAGAAGATGTGAGAACATACGGACAGCGCAAAGGAAGCATATTGAAACCAGCCTTGCAATACGGACGTGTGCTTTATGAAGCCTGAAGACCCAACCAATCCGCGCACTTGGTTATCGTATGCCAAAAGCAATCTTCAATTGGCTGAGAAGGGCGGCAAAATAAAAGGCGTGCGCTTTGAGGATTTATGCTTCAATGCGCAGCAGGCGGCTGAGAAAGCATTGAAATCTGTATGCCTTGCCAATGATCTGGAATTTCCCAAAACGCATTCAATTGTCCGTTTGATAGATATTCTTGAAGCGGCTGGAATTGATATCCCATCCAGTATAAAAGAATCGGACATGTTGACTTAATTTGCAGTTGAAACACGCTATCCAAGTTTGGCGGAAGAAATTACGAAAGAAGAGTATAAAGAAGCGGTAGCCATCGCCGCGCGCGTGGTCTTTTGGGCGGAAAAATCTATTAAGTGATATATCTATTGGTTGAACACGGATGTGGAAGCCAACTATTATCGCAACGGAGGGATTCTCCACCAGGTGTTACGAAATTTAGTGAAGTAAATTAAGAAGCAAAAGCCAGCCATCTCAAAGGGACTGGCTTTTGTTATTTAATAAGCGCTGATCTGCAGTCCATGAAAAAGAGTACTGTCATTAACCTATGCTCCAGCCGCCGTCCTCGGCGGCGGTTTGCGAGGAAACGCTGCGCCGGGGACGGCGCAGCGAGCAACCCCGGCCTGACATGTTTTGCGTGCACACTATTTAACAAGCGCTGATCTGTAGTTTTAAAAAAGAGTACAATATTTGCATCGTGATTGTATTGTTCTAGACAGGAGAGAAATTATGGCAAAGAGCTACATTCAAAATATGCTGGGCGAAAATGAGCGCATTCTGCTGGGCACGCGCCAGCATTGGTTCGTGCTCTTTAGCGCGATTCTTGCAGAAATCCTTGTCACGTTGATTGTGCTTGTGGCTATCTCTTTCATCATACCTTTCAACCCGTTGGCGGCATTTGGTTACCTGCTGGCGTTGGTGCCGATCCTCTCCATGCTGCGGGATATTTTGGCTTGGAGCAACCACGAGTATATTGTCACCAACCGTCGCGTGATCCAAATCTCCGGTATCTTCAATAAGAATGTAGTTGACTCGTCACTGGAAAAAGTCAACGATGTTAAGATGACGCAGACCTTCTTTGGCAGGATGTTCGATTACGGCGATGTTGAGATCCTGACCGCCAGCGAAATTGGAGTCAATCTATTCAAGCGCATCGGCGATCCGATCAAATTCAAGACCGCGATGCTGAACGCCAAGGAGAAACTTGGCTATGAAGGCACCGGCTCTCATGCCAAGCATGCTCAGGGCATCCCCGCCCAAATCGCTGAACTGGATCAATTACGCAAGCAGGGCATCGTGACCGAAGCGGAATTTCAATCAAAGAAAAAAGAGCTGCTTGCAAAAATGTAATCTGCGCATGTTCCGCGAAACTTGATGCGGTAATGTAAAATTGAAATATCTTTAGCAAGATACCTGTCCTCACACATGGGGCAGGTATCTTGCTAAAATGGTAATGCCTTTACTTTGAATTTATCAAATAAAAATAAGGAGCAAGATAATGACCGATGTATTTATTTCGTATTCGCGTCGAGAGAAGGTTTTTACACAAAAATTATTTGATGCGCTGATCGCGTTGGGGCGCGATGTTTGGGCGGACTGGGACGATATCCCCGCCGCTTCGGATTGGGATGCGGAAATCAAGGAGGGTATCGAGAAGACCGAATTGGTTCTGTTCGTGCTCAGCCCTGAATGGCTGAAATCCAATGAGTGCCGCAAGGAATTGGATCATGCGCTCAAAATGGGCAAGCGGCTGCTGCCGATCTTGCATATCATGGTTGACCCGAAGGAAGTCCCCGCGGAGTTGGCCAAGATCAACTGGATCTACATGCGCGAGACCGATGAGTTTGATAATGCGTTCAAGACGCTTGTATCCGCGATGGAGACCGACCTAGACTGGGTCAAGACTCATACGCGCATCCAAGTCCGCGCGCTCGAGTGGGATAAGAAGAACCGGGAGAATTCATTCACCTTGCGCGGAAATGATCTGGTGGATGGCGAGCAATTTATTTCCGTCGGCTCAAGCAAAGACCCCGAGCCGACTCCTTTGCAAGGTGAATATATTTTAGCCAGCCGCAAGGATGCCAATCGCCGCCAGCGCTTGACCTTAATCGGCGTAACGGCCGCGCTGGTCGTGTCGGTGGCTTTGGGCGTTGTCGCAATCTTCCAATGGCAGGCAGCGGTTGCGGCAAAAGCTGTGGCGGTTGCAGCTGAGGCTGTAGCTGTGGAACAGCGCGATCGTGCCGAAGTGGCTGAGGTCACGGCGGAAAAACAGCGTGACATTGCAGATTTAAATGCGAAGATGTCATTTGCGCGCGAGCTTTCTGCTCAGGCAAAGAATAACCTCAGTAAAGATCCCGAACGCAGCCTTCTGTTAACATTGCAGGCGGTGGATGTCACCACGGGCGCGAAGCAGCCGATCTTGACAGAAACATATGATGCGTTGCGCCTCTCTGTGCAAAGTTCGCGGATTCGATATACGTTAAAGGCGAATGAAAAAGCCGCTGTCGTAAATTCTGTCGCTTTCAATCCAGCGGGGAATCGTCTTGCGGCTGCGGATGACTTGGGCGTTGTCACAGTATGGGATGTGTCCGCGCTACTGGATGTAAAAGTCGGCGCGATTTCCGCCCAGCCCATTTTTACCTTTAAAACCGATGGCGACAACCCTGTCTACAGTGTCGCTTTTAGCCCGAATGGGGAAATATTGGCGTTGGGCGACGCGCAGGGTGAGATTATCCTGCTGGATGCTTCCACCGGAAAAAAGACGCGCACAACCATCGCCCACGACGGCGCCGTCAAAAAAGTGGCATTCAGTCCAGACGGATTGCTTTTAGCCACAGCCAGTGATGATGGCTATGCAATAGTTCGAGATGTGAAAACGGATGAAATCTTGCAGGAATTTACGGATGAAATCAATTCGCCTATCACCGGCATATCTTTCAACGCGGATGGGACGCAGATTGCGACATCCAACATTGACGCCACTATTTTAATTTGGGATATCGCAAGCGGTCAGGTTGTCTCCACTTTACTTTACACTTGTGGAATCGTCGGGGATGTTGCCGTTAGTCCGAATGGAAATCAAATCGCCAGCAGTGAATGGTGTCCGCCGGAAAATTTGGTGAAAATTGTAAATGTAAACACCCTCGAAGAAACAACGGTTGAGGTGTCCGGACTTGGCGCAGATCAGGTTATTTGGGAAAACGATCATACCGAGAACGTAAATGAATTAACCTTTAGCCCGGACGGTAATTTTCTCGCCAGCGCTGGCGATGACGATAAAGTTGTTGTTACTAATGTGAATGAAGGCGGCGATACAAGCTTTATCCTGTATGACGATGTCGGACTATTTTCCGTTGCTTACAGCTCGGACGGAAAATATATCGTAACGGGTAATGCGGTTGGTTCGGTAAAAATTTGGGATGCTTCTCCAATTAGTATGTATGAATCAGGAAACCTTGCCGCGCAACGTTTTGCCATCACCGGCTTGATCTACAGCCCAGATGGAACTCATCTGGTAACCTCTGATTCCAATCCAGACGAACCCGTCCAAAATATTTGGGATTTGGCGAGCGGCGCGGCGGCGCAAATGACCGATAGCGACGCATCTATTGCAAGTCTCGATTTCAGTCCCGATGGAAAAACAATAGTAGCCGGTTCTTATTACACTGATTGCAAGCTTATTTTTTTTGACGCAACTTCCGGTAAAAAAATGAATGTGTTCCATGATCCGGCTTGCGAGGAGAGTGGCGGCAGTAACAGTATCTACGATGTCACATACAGCCCGGACGGCAAGTCTATTGCTGCGGCAGAAGGCGCCAGCCGCGCCGCAATTTGGGATACGGTGTCCGGCGAGGTTATACAGAGCTTTGATGTAACCGGCGAGGGCGGATTTGTATACAGTGTGGCGTTCAGCCCAGATGGAAAATTGCTGGCAACCGGTGACGAGCTTACGCTCGTTACAATCTGGGATATCGCTGCCGGCAAGAAAGTCAGCGCGTTGAAAGGACATACTGGTTGGGTATACTCCGTCGCTTTTAGCCCGGACGGGAAACGCCTGCTCAGTGGCAGCGCAGATGGAACCGCCATCATGTGGGATATGACGACTGGCGAAAAACTTTTCACCCTCAAAGGACATGCGGCGGGCATCAAAAAGGCGATATTCAATCTGGATGGCGCGCTGATCGCTACCGCAAGCAATGACGGCTCCGTTAAAGTTTGGGATGCCTCCAGCGGCGTGCTGATCTCGACCATTTCGATCTCCGCCGGCCCTGTCTCTGGTCTTGCTTTCAGTCCGGATGGAAAAACCCTTGCAGCCGGCAGTCAGGATGGCGGCGTGCGCTTCTATTATGTCAACTTCGAAGATCTGCTGGCGCTTGCTAAAACAAGGGCAACGCGCTCACTGACTTTGGAAGAATGTAATACCTATCTGCATGTCGAGCAGTGCCCATAATTTGATAAAGTAATAACAAAAATCGGAGCAGATTTTTTGTCTGCTCCGATTTTTGTTATATTCAAATGGTATTATCGAATTTAGCGATATGGATGTTTGTAATCACCGATGTAAGAATTGGACAATTCCGGTCATCTTTACTTAAGAAAATAACCTTATTTTCCATGACGATCCGAATAATTGATCGAGACTGCCGTGTACGCCCTTCCTCCCAATTTATAGGGAACTGCGCATGAATGAACCATCGGCTTCACAATCTGAATTATGGCGGGGGCGATTACGGGGAGTTCTGGCGCGCCTGCAGCGCGGACTGCCGTTTGGCTCCGGCGTTTTGGCGGCGCTTCTGGCTCTTCTTCTTTATAATCTCATCTTCATTAAATCAAATCAATTAACGACAACTGATGTAAAAAATTCCATCTCCAGTGCAATGGCTTCCGCCACGCCGCCGTCCGCTTATTCCGCGCAGGTCTATCAGATCATTCGGCCCTCGTTGATTTTGATCCAGGTGGAGGAAAAACATAAGGATGCCAAATCTGATTTTGGCCTGGGCACTGGCGTCGTTGTAGACAGTTTTGGGAATATTCTCACCAGCCTGCATGTTGTGAAAGGCGCCAGCACGATTAAAGTTACATTTGCAAATGGCTTTGAATCTGATGCGGAAATTATGCTCGAGCAGCCTGAAAATGACATTGCTGTAATTCAAGCACTCGATACGCCGCTTTCGCTTGTGCCGGCTGTGCTGGGCAATCCCAATTCAATGCGCGTTGGGGATGAGGCTTTTGTAGTGGGGAATCCATTCGGTTTATACAGTTCGATGAGCGCGGGGGTAATCTCCGGTTTTGACCGCGTTTTTAAAATACCAAACAGCAGTACTGAAATTCACGGCATGATCCAGGTTGACGCGGCGGTCAATCCCGGCAATTCGGGAGGCCCTTTATTGAATCGCGATGGCTATGTCATTGGCATTGTTACGGGTATCGTTAATCCAACCGAGGATAATTTTTTTGTCGGCATCGGTTTTGCGGTGCCGATCATGACCGCAGTCGGCGGGATGGGCGGCTCACCGCCGTATTAATACCATTGGGTTTGGACTCCAAAGTCTCCAGACTTTGGAGTTGTGTACGAAAACAACGAGTGGAGTCGTTGGATCCCGTTTTATCCAAAGGAGAAACTATGGATCAAAATTCAAATAGCAAGTTACCGATGGAACGGTTGTTATATGAAGTGAAGAAGGTCATCGTTGGCCAGGATCATCTGCTGGAACGATTGATCGTTGCTTTGCTGGCGCGCGGACATATTCTGGTGGAAGGTGTGCCGGGTTTGGCGAAGACAATGGCGATCAAGACTCTGGCGGACGCAATCGGCGGCGAATTCAAACGCATCCAATTTACGCCCGATCTTGTTCCCGCCGATCTGATCGGGACGCGCATCTATAACCAGAAGACGGGCGAGTTCAACACTTCCCTCGGTCCTGTCTTTACCAATTTGCTGCTCGCCGATGAGATCAACCGCGCGCCCGCCAAAGTGCAAAGCGCGTTGCTTGAAGTGATGCAAGAAAAGCAGGTCACGATTGGCCGCGAGACTCACAAAGTGCCGAATCCATTTTTGGTGCTGGCGACTCAAAATCCAATCGAAACAGAAGGAACGTACGCGCTGCCCGAAGCGCAGGTCGACCGCTTCATGCTGAAAGTATTGGTGGGCTACCCAAGCCCGACGGAGGAGTTCGTCATCGTCGAGCGGATGACCAGCGCGTTGACTGAAGCGCAAAAAGTATTAACCACCGATGAATTAATCGAGTTGCAGAAAAAAGTTGACCAGGTCTATGTAGACCCGGCGCTGATGGAATATGCCGTCAAGATCGTAACCGCCACGCGCAAACCAAAAAATGTGGGGCAAGGCGACCTTGAACATTACATCATGTTTGGCGCAAGCCCGCGCGCTTCGATCAATTTGATCCTGACTGCGCGCGCGCTGGCATTTGTCCGCGGGCGCAATTATGCGCTCCCGCAGGACGTGCTCGACATGGCGCTGGATGTAATCCGTCACAGGCTGGTGCTCACCTATGAAGCCCTTTCCGATGATATTAGCAGCGATGATTTGCTGATAAAAATTCTTGACCGTATTCCGATTCCAGTTGTGCCGTTGAATGAACACTTTAATATCCGCGCCAACGCCTGAGCGCATTCTGCATCGGCTGGACTGGCAGGTCATTCGCAGGTTGGATGGCTATCTTCAGGGCGACTATCGCAGCCTCTTTTACGGTTCCGGCGTCGATTTTGCCGATCTGCGCGAATATCAACCTGAAGACGATATTCGCTACATCGATTGGAACGTCAGCGCGCGGATGAATACGCCTTATGTCCGCAAGTATGTGGAAGACCGCGAAGTGATCGCATGGTTTCTGCTTGACCTGAGTCCCTCTGTGGATTTTGGAAAACTCGACCACCAAAAGCGGATGGTATTAATTGATTTCGTCGCCACACTTGCGCGGATATTAACCCGTCACGGAAATCGCGTCGGGGCAATGATGTATGGGAGCAGGCTCCAGCACACGGTTCCGGCCAGAGGCGGGCGCAATCAAGTCCTGCGTATCATCAACGATCTGCTGAAGCAGCCGCGTCAGACGCAAGGCGCAATCACTGACCTGACTCCGTTATTCAATGGCGGTTTGAATGCCATCAAAAAACGTTCACTTATTTTTGTCATCTCGGATTTCATCAGCGCGCCGGGCTGGGAGAAGTCACTCAATTTATTGAACCAACGCCACGAAGTGATCGCGATCCGCTTGTGGGATCGGAGTGAAATGGAATTGCCCGATATCGGCACCGTCATCATGGAGGATGCGGAGACGGGCGAGCAGTTGTATGTGGATACGCACGATAAAAAATTCCGCCAGCGTTTTCATGCAGCCGCAATTCAGCGCGAAAAAACATTGACCGAGACTTTCAAGCGCGCAGGTGTGGATGTGCTGCCGCTCTCAACCGAAGAAGATTTGATCCGTGCCATCGTGCGTTTTGCAGCGATACGCCGCCAGCATCGAAAGTAATTACGAGATCCCATGTCATTCATTTGGCCCGCATTACTTTGGTTCTTATTAATAATTCCGCTTTTAGCGTTTTTGTATTTTCGTATGCAAAAACGGCGGAGTCAGTATGCTGTGCGTTACGGCAGTCTTGGTTTGGTACAACAAGCCTCGGGGCGCGGAGTCGGTTCGCGCCGTCATATTCCCGCGCTGCTTTTTTTGATCGGGCTGACGATTTTATTCCTTGCTTTGGCTCGTCCACAAATGGTGCTGGGTCTGCCGAAGGTGGAAGGCATTGTCATCCTGGCTTTTGATGTCTCTGGCAGCATGTCTGCTACTGATTTTGAACCTACAAGATTGGAAGCGGCGAAAATTGTCGCCAGGGATTTTGTGGCGCGTCAGCCGTCTTCTGTTCAGGTCGGTATCGTGGCGTTCAGCGAAAGCGGATTCTCAGTCCAGCTTCCATCAGATGATCAAGCCGCGATCCTGGCTTCCATTGATCGCCTTCAACCTCAACGCGGAACTTCGCTTGCGAGTGGAATCATCGTCTCGTTGAATACGATCGCAACTGTCACGGGACAGCCGCAGATCCTCGGCGCTGCTTCTCAACCCGCGGCTCCGACACCTGCGCCAAAACCGGTGGCGAAAAATTCTGCGGTGATTGTTCTGCTGACAGATGGCGAAAATAATGTCAATCCAAATCCGCTGGCTGCGGCGAAATTAGCCGCTGACCGTGGTGTGCGCATCCATACCATTGCGATTGGCAGCGTGGAAGGTGTAAATCTGACCGTCAACGGATTCACCATCCACACCAAAGTGGATGAAGCCGCTTTACGGCAAATTGCCGAAATTACAGACGGCCTTTATTTCAACGCCAAAACAGAAGAAGACCTGCGCGCGATCTATGACAATATCGAGCCGCGCCTTGTGATCGATCAGGAAAAGACAGAAGCAACGGCTGTGTTTTCAGGCATTAGCATCCTCATCCTGTTGATCGGCGGTATGTTATCGCTTCTTTGGTTTAGCCATGTACCGTGATCCTGTTTGCGGATTGCTCGCGGTATAGGAGATTGTTATGAACTTACTTTGGCCCGGATTCCTTTACATGTTGATATTGATCCCGGTGTTGATTCTCGCCTATATTTTGATCTTGCGCCGCCGTAAACCTTTTGCTGTGCGCTACTCCAGTTTGTCACTGGTACGCGCGGCGCTTCCAAAACAATCTCAATGGCGGCGTCATCTTCCATTTGCCTTGTTCCTGCTTGCAATATCGAGTTTGACTGTCGCATTAACCAGACCCACATCCACGATAAAAGTCCCGGTTTCAAACTCAACTATTATTCTGGCGATTGATGTTTCGAGAAGTATGTGCTCCACTGATATTTTACCGAGCCGCTTGGAAGCGGCAAAGTCTGCCGCGTTGACATTTGTTAAATCACAGAATGCCACTGCGCGGATTGGCATTGTGGCATTCGCTGGTTTCGCCGCAGTGATTCAGCCTCCTACAACCGATCATGAATTGCTGGAAACCGCCATTAAGAATTTAACCACTGCGCGCAGGACAGCTATTGGCGAAGGCATTCTCAAGTCTCTCGATGCGATCGCCGAAATAGACGACAGCGTAGCCGCTCCCTCTTCCGGCAGTGAACCAGTGCCTTTGCCCAAAGGGGAATATATACCGGCTATCGTTGTTTTGCTTACCGATGGGGCTAATAACACAGGCGTACCTCCCTTGTCGGCCGCGCAGCAATCAGTAGATCGCGGAGTCAGGGTTTATACAATTGGGTTTGGGACATCTCACAACTCGAGTATTCCGAATTGCGGATTCCAATCTCAAAACAACGACGCGTTTGGTGGATCATTTGGTGGTGGCGGCGGTGGCGGTGGATTCACCAGGGAGATTGATGAAGAAACGCTCAAGCAAGTGGCAGACCTCACCGGCGGAACTTATCATCTGGCTGCAAGCGCAACCGAATTGGAAGATGTTTTTATTAATCTTCCGACGCAACTCATGACGATCACTCAAACCACTGAAGTCAGCGTGATCTTCGCAGGCATTGGCGCGTTGCTGGTTACATTCGCGATTATGCTTTCGATCCTTTGGCATCCTTTACCTTAATTTATTGGCCAAACACAAGCTGCCCTACATCTTACACGTCCCGATTTTCTTTCGGGACGTGATTTTTTTTCTGCTCCCTGCGCCGTCCCCGGCGCAGGGTTTCCTCGCAAAACGCCGCCGAGGACGGCGGCTGGAGTATAGGTTAGATTTTTTTTCACTCAATACAACCAACCGCTCATCAATGCATTTCATCCTTTATCCCTCATCCATCCGAAGTATAATTCCCTGAATGCAACAATTCTTCAAACAATACGTCTTCTCCTCTCTCGCGCTCATCCTCATCGGCTGGGGCGGATTGGCGTTGATTATTTTCTACTTTCAAGTCCCGCCTTTCGTCTGGGCGCGCTGGGGATTTTTTGTGCTGGGCATCATGGCGTTGACAGGCACTGCCTTGCCCGTCGTATATTTTTTTCATCGCCGCTTTCCAAGCGATCCGCCCGCTGAAGCGAACATCATTACGCGGCAGGCATTGTGGGTCGGTATTTATGGCGCAACCCTTGCCTGGCTTCAGCTCGGCCGCCTCGTCACCCTTTATGTGATCTTCGGACTCGCTGGCGGTTTGATCGCCATTGAATATTTCATCCGCCTGCGTGAAAACGCAAACCGCCCATTACCCGCCGACTCAAATGACAACCCTTCGTGACCTGCCCTCTGTCGAACAATTATTACAAACCCAAACCGCCGCAGAATTGATCGCGCATTACGGCAGAACCTTAACGCTGCGCGCAATCCGCTCCACGTTGGATAAAATCCGCGCGCGCTTCAACACAGGCGAGATAACCAACCTGCCTTTGCGTGATTTGATCCTCGCCGAAGCAGAGACTCTCGTTGTTGAGTGGACGAATCCGACTCTGCGGAGTGTGATCAACGCCACGGGTGTGATCCTGCACACCAATCTGGGACGTGCCCCATTAAGCGCGGCAACCATCCACGCAATGGATTCTGTTTCCCGCGGCTATTCCAACCTCGAATATGATCTCGAAAAAGGCGCGCGCGGCTCGCGGCTCATCCACGCCGAATCCGTTTTGCAAAGATTGACAGGCGCTGAAGCGGCGATTGTTGTAAATAACAACGCCTCAGCGGTTCTACTTGTCTTATCAGCACTGGCAAATAAAAAGCGTGTCGTCATCTCACGCTCACAACTGGTTGAAATCGGCGGCGGCTTCCGCGTGCCGGATGTGATGAAACAATCCGGCGCAAAACTGGTTGAAATCGGCACAACGAACAAAACGCATCTCGCAGATTATGAAGCAGAGTTGCAGGAACCGGATGCGCTCGTCATGCGCGTGCATTCATCAAATTTTAAAATCATTGGTTTTACAGAAGTGCCTGAATTAAAAGACATTGTAGAACTCGCGCATAAACTGGATTCATTTGTCGTCGATGATCTCGGCTCAGGTGCGTTGCTCGACACCGCCAAATATGGATTTGCCCACGAGCCAACTGTGCAAGAGTCACTCGCCGCAGGCGTGGATGTGGTTTGCTTCTCAGGTGATAAATTGCTCGGCGGTCCGCAGGCGGGCATCATCATTGGCAAAAAAGAATTGATCGACAAAATCAAGAAACATCCACTCGCGCGCGCCGTCCGCGCGGATAAGGCCTGCCTCGCGGGAGTCTCCGCCACGCTGATGCATTACCTCAAAGACGAAGCGGAGCGCGAAATCCCCATCTGGAAGATGATGTCGCTGACGCTGAAACAGATCCGTGGGCGCGCAGAAGCGTGGCGGAATCAATTGGGACAGGGAGATATCGTCGAAGGCGAATCCACTGTGGGCGGCGGCAGCCTCCCGACTGAATCCATCCCGACCTTTTTATTATCGCTTTCGGTAAAATCGCCCGATAAATTTTTGAAAAGACTGCGCGAGCAAAACCCGCCGATCATTGCGCGCACAGAGAACGATAAAATCCTGCTCGACCCGCGCACCGTCCTGCCTGAATATGAAGGCGCGCTGCTGGTTGGGTTGAAAAACACATTAAAACCTTAATGCGAATTTTCGAATAAAAAAGGAGTTTATAAAATTTAATGAAATCAGAAATTGACGCGCTTATGGGCGCAAAGAATTTGGATGCAATTATTGTTTTTGGAAATGCCGAACACAATCCGCCAATGACTTATTTAACAGGCGGCGGGCATGTAAGCCATGCCACGTTGATTAAGAAGCGCGGTGAAGAGGCTGTTCTTTTCTTCGGCGATATGGAACGTGATGAAGCCGCAAAAAGTGGTTTGAAATTAATTCCATACAGCAAATATGATTATGAAGCGCTGATCAAAAAAACGAACCGCGATGGTTTGCTGGCTGGCGCTATGCGCTGCGAGTTGATGCTCAAAGATGCAAGTGTTGCTTCCGGGCGTGTCGGCGTGTATGGGACGTATGACCTGAGCGCGATCATCGGGCTGCTTTCAAATTTGCAGAAGTTAATGCCGGATATTGAATTTGTCGGCGAGGCGCGTGAAGATTCGATTTTCATGCGCGCAATGGAAACAAAGGACGAAACCGAAGTGGCGCGCATTCGCGAGATGGGAAAGATCACCACAGGTGTAGTCGGCAAAGTCGCGGATTTTCTCACATCCTGTAACGTACGCGAGGATGAAGTTCTCTTGAATGAAAACGGCTCTCCGCTCACGGTTGGCGACGTTCATTCGAAAATCCATTTATGGGTTGCGGAGCAAGGCGCAGAATTACCCTCAGGTTTTATTTTTGCAATCGGGCGTGATGCAGGCGTACCGCATTCCGCGGGCAACCCAGCCGATTTAATGATGCTTGGAAAAACAATTGTCTTTGATATTTATCCAGCCGAAGCGGGCGGCGGATATTATTATGATTTCACGCGCACGTGGAGTTTGGGTTACGCCACACCTGAAGCGCAGGAACTCTTTAATCAGGTTAAAGAAATCTACGATAAGTTGAATGATAACTTTGACTTGAACGCGCCCTTCAGAAATTATCAGCAAATGACTTGCGAATACTACGAGTCAAAAGGTCATCAAACTCCGCTCCATACCAAGTTTCCTATTGAAGGATATGTTCACGGGCTGGGTCATGGTGTGGGACTCAATATTCACGAACGACCTTTTAGCAGTTTGTTGAACGGTGATGAGCATCGGCTTGCGCCCGGCGTGGTAATCACCTCTGAACCCGGTTTGTATTATCCCGAAAAAGGCATGGGCTTCCGCATTGAAGATACCCTCTGGGTTCGCCCCGATGGCCGCATGGAAATCCTCGCCGAGTATCCATACGACTTTGTTTTGCCGATGAAGAAGTGGAAGACTGATAACTAATGACTGACCTAAAACCCGCTCGTATCCTCGCCCTCGAAACTTCCTGCGATGAAACCGCCTGCGCCATTATTGAAAATGGACGCGCGTTGCTTTCATCCGTTGTCGCTTCGCAGATGGAAATCCACGCGCGTTATGGCGGCGTGTATCCCGAAGTTGCTTCGCGCCAGCATGTCTTGAGTATCACGCCTGTTGTGGAGCAGGCACTCGCGCAGGCGCATCTCACACTCGCGGATATTGATGCGATAGCAGTCACGCAGGGACCCGGTCTCGCGGGTTCGCTTGTGGTTGGGATGAATATGGCGAAGGGGCTCGCCCTCGGGTCGGGTCTGCCGCTCGTGGGTGTGAATCATCTCGAAGGACATCTCTACTCCGCGTGGGTGCATGATGCGGATGAAACCATTCCCGCTGAGCCGCAATTTCCGCTGATGGCATTACTCGTATCAGGCGGGCATACCGAATTAAATCTCATGACCGATCATTTGACCTATCAGCGACTCGGCGCGACTCTTGACGATGCCGCGGGTGAAGCATTCGATAAAGTTGCGCGCCTGCTCGAACTCGGCTATCCCGGCGGACCCGCGATTCAAAAATCCGCGGAAGAAGGCGACCCGAATCGATTTAAATTTCCGCGCGCATGGCTGGATGAGACACATAATTTTTCATTCAGCGGAGTTAAAACCTCGGTGTTGTATGAAGTGCGCGAGTTGAAGAAGAAAAGTTCCACGTTGCCGATTTCCGATCTGGCTGCATCATTCCAACAAGCAGTGGTGGATGTGTTGTTTAAGAAAACGATGAATGCTGCGCGTGAATTTGGTGCAAAGGAAATTTTAGTCGCTGGCGGCGTCTCTGCCAACCGCGTCTTGCGCCAAACATTCAGGGCGCAAACCGAATTCCCTGTTCATATTCCCCAATTATCTTTATGCACTGATAACGCCGCGATGGTCGCTTCGGCGGGATATTATCGTTACGCGCTCGGCCATCTTTCGCAGATGGATATGGATGTGCTGCCAACCTGGGTGTTGGGATAAGCAAAAAAATCCTTTCCGTGTGAAAGGATTTTTTTGCTTTGTGAACCAACAGATTATCGATCCGCAGGGCGATACGATTTATTCAGGTGCGCTGACTTTTACCCACTCAAAGATTGCATTCATGGGGACATTATCAAATGAGGCGGCGCTGATGCCGATCTTGCCTTGTGTCAGTCCGAAGCGGGTTACATCCACTTTGCGGAACATCTTACCGTTGATGTGCAGCAGCAGGAGGTTGTCAGCGCAGGTCAGGCCGATTTCGTAATTCAAATTGCCGATCTGTAAATATTCAGATTCGCCGTCGAGGATGGGTTTGTATTCCGAGATTCCTTCGGCGAGCCATTGACCGAATAGAACACTGTATGTGCCTTCATGCGTGACGTTGAATTCGTACCATCCATTTGTCTCGCTGTAATCACAGACCACGCCAATGGAGCCGGATGGCGCGCCCGAAAATTTTGCGCTGACAAATACGTTTGGGTATTCATGCGCATTATGAATTGCGTAACCCCATGTGTTGGGAGAGATCATCAAAACACGCAGCGTATCATTTTCCAGTGTTGTGATGGCAGGTTGTGCGCCGCCGGTTTGGAAGGATGTCCATGCGCCGAGGTCTGTGCTGAATTCTTCGGTGAAGAATAACGGTACGGGCGTAGGCGGGATGGTGGCAGTTGGGGCGGGTGTAAATGTTGGCGCGGGGGGGGGCGTTTCGGTGGGAGTCGGAAGCGTTACCAGCGGGGTGGATTCTATTTGGGGTGCGGGGGTAATCGCCTGGCAGGAAGTCATCAGGATGAGACATCCAATTAAAAAAAGTTTTTTCATTTTGCTCCGTTTTGATATTAAACAACTTAGACCAGCAGTATAATTGCTGGTCTAAGTCTTGTGGAGATGGCGGGAATTGACGCTTTTTGTTCCGGGCTTTCGCCTCGGCGCTGACTATCTCTTGAAGTGACCTGCGTCACTTCTCCGGCGTATTGTAAGGAGATTAAATTATGGTTGACGTTAAAGAACTTGCTTATGCTGCTGGTTTATTTGATGGGGGAAGGTTCGATTTCGTTGATTCGTAATCGTGCAAATCGCACACATTCTCCTCAAGTATCCATCGCATCTACTGACTACGAAGTTGTTGATTGGTTCCGTGAACGCTTTGGTGGAAGCATTGTTACCAAACAACCGCGTATGTCAAACCATTCGATCTCTTATGACTGGCGCTTGACTGATCGCCGAGCTCTGGGCTTCCTTGAAGTCATTCGACCTTATCTTGTAATTGAACGCAAAATAAGAAGGATTGACTTGCTTCTCAGTGATTATCTTGAATGTACGCCTCGAAATGGGCGATATTCGGAAGAAATGGCTGAACGGAAGCAGAAGTTGGTAGAGACCTTTTTCTCCTTACCCTAGTGCTCCATGTTACGGTGGTAATGTAGGAGTCTATGAGTCGATGCAGGGCTTTTCCCTTTCGGGTTCACCCCTCAGGATCGGCAGCGGCTTGCGCCGGTGAGCTTTCCCTGATGTAAGCCGGATTTTCCCTGTATGTCACCAAACAGGGGGGCTCATCAATTGTTAAAGAACCCGCGTCCGAAAGATTCGACCCTCGAAAATCTACGAGCGTAGTCTGCCGAATTGTTTCACTGTAGAGATCTCGGCGGACAGGTAACTCTACAGCCATCTGCTGGTCTTAGGCATATTTAGCAGAATCATATGCAGCGCTCTATTATTGTTTCGCCCGGCCCGTTGCCGAGTAGAGAACGGCGGACGGCGGACGCAATCTCCTAAGAGATTGACTGTTATGTCTTGCCGTTATTAGGCGGCGAGGGGCATAGCAGCGTATGAAGTGCGGTTGGCACTTAAATTTTGCACTGCGTTTACGAGTTCGGTGCGCGCTCGGCTCGCATCTCGGGACCAGCCTCTCCCGTCGAAGCCTGTCATCCCCGATGACTGCATGTTTTTCTTCATGCAAATTTATTATAACATAAGGAATGCACGCAATACGTGCAGGCCGGGGTTGCTCTCTGCGCCGTCCCCGGCGCAGGGTTTCCTCGCAAACCGCCGCCGAGGACGGCGGCTGGAGCATAGGTTAATGACAACCTTTGCGTGCACACAA
>VFKN01000001.1 GCA_009885525.1 Anaerolineaceae bacterium
GCTGGCAGGATGTAATCGGATATTGATCATAGGAAGAACCGGGTCGGGCAAGACGACTTTGGCACGAGAACTTGCCGCTGCTCTTGGCATGCATCATGTGGAACTCGACTCATTATATTTTGAACCAGATTTCAGCACTGTCCCCCTGTCTGTGTTGCGAGAACGCACCAGCGCAGCGATTGCAGGGGATCGTTGGGTCACCGACGGTAACAAGAGCGCGGTGCGCGACCTTGTCTGGCCCCGGGCAGATACTATTATCTGGCTTGATTATCCACTGATGGTGAGCTTATGGAGGCTCGGGAAGCGGGCATTATGGCGCACGTCAATGCTCCAGGCGCAGGCTGCAGAGTCGGGTGAAAAAAAGGCTGGGCTTATCAAAAAACTTTTCTCTGCTGCGAAAGGAGTCCTCCGAGCGCTCCAATCACACATGGGTCAGCGCCGTGAATTCCCCAGGCTGTTCGCCATGCCAGAGAATCAGCACCTCGCAGTTGTGCGCCTTCGGTCACCACAAGCCACTCAGCGCTGGCTCGCTCTCGTCACCGGAGGGAAAGATCCTTCGCGATAAGTCGGAATGTGCTGTTGTGGGGAAACCTGCCCAACGGTTGTCCAACTTTACCCACAATAATTGAGATGACGATCTTCTTTTACGCGAGCAACATCGGCCAGAATAATCCCATCCCGGCAACAAGCAGGAAATTAGCAACAACGATTCCCCAAATGGAGCCAGTCTGGCTGGCGAAGCGAGTAAACAACCAGCCCACCAGTCCCATATAAATGGCATAGATTGGCGATTTAGAACCAAAATGTAGGCAGGCGTAAAGAATCGCCAGCGACACGGAGGCAAACTGCCCGTTTATTTCACTCAGAACACGAAAAAGGATGCCACGGAAGAGCACTTCTTCGGTAAATGCAATAAAAAAAAGAATGATAATCAGGTTGACAGCCCACATCAGCGGTCCGGTGGATAAAAAAAGCGGCTGTGGGCGTAAAATAAGGTAGCCGATGAAGCCCAGGGGCAATCCGGTAAAGGCAATTGGCAATTGGGTTTTCCAAGATGAGCACTGCAACCCTATAGCCGCTAATGTAATTCCGTTGTTATATAAGATTATGCTAATCGCTGCAAGCAACGGGAGAGCGACCAAGATATATGCTACTTGCGAAGGCCAACCAGGCACAGGCAATACAACACTAAGCAAACGTAAAAATGGCAATAGCGCCACCGCCGGAAGCACACGCTGAAGTAGTGTTTTATTCGCCCATGCAGCGTGGTTTATGGCTACAAATATTAATACAGCGTTGCCCAGAGAACCGTAGATAACATTGCCGTAAAGGTTAACGACTTCCATCACAGCCACTAGAATCAGATAAATACCCACAGTGAAAAACATGGATTTTTCAACTATGATGCTCAAAAAATTGCTAAAGGGATGATTTTTAATCATATTACGGTAACTATTTAAAGTAAAAACCAAGGAAGCGCATGAAAATCAAAAACATGAAAACGCCAAATAATGCCCAGGAAAAATTATTGAGCGCATTAAGCCATATACGGATATTGACGGTGCCGTACGCACGGATAAATTCCTTTTCGATCAACAAGATAAGAAGTAATCCAGTAATAATCATGGAAAGCGTCACAAGCTCCGTGTTGGTAAGCGGAGGTTGCTGAAAGACTGGCAACAAATATGGAAGTATAGTTGTCATTTTTCCTTTTTTTCAGTTGTCCCTTTTTACAGGGATGCTAATTTCGCTTACTGGCCAGGAAATGATTCTAAGATTGAGCAACGTCTGAACAACAACCCCGGCAACGGTAATCGTAATCAATATCCCAAGACCCAAACCCGGCGACCAGATATGAGTATATATCATTATGCTAGAGATAATACCGGCAAGAGAAATACTCAAAGATAAAGCAAGAACCCATTCAAGCAAAATTTCATGCACATTGAAGATACGTACAACCGCCATGCCCGGGCAGACCATCAGAAACCACAATACGACAAATGGACGTAAAGGGGAATGACCATCGACAAAAAACAGCACGCCAGTACCCATGGCAGAGACCACGAGAATGACTGGCCAGAACCATTTCGGGTTAAGGGCATTATGGAGCTTTGAGAAGTTTATATACTCTGGCATCTTCATTGGAATAAATCAATTCAAAACGATCCGAAGCGATCATTTTTTCTTCAAACTCCGGCCATTTTTCAGGAAGGTAGTTGTAGAAAATGTAAAAAAAGGATTCCTGGCTGGTGGTGATAACAAAGAAACTGGCTCGCGCCTTCTTTTGCTCCATCGCGAGTATCAAGGCGTCGACATCATCTGTAAGGATTTCTTCGTTATAAAATTTTACCGAATAGTTCTCATATCCTTCATAGCTGATCGGATAATGAGGTGAAGGCGCAGCAATTAATGCGCCAGATTCGGCGATTTTATAAACATAATTAACTGCTTCAACTTCTTTCTGTGTGAACTGATCGATTTTTTCGTTGCCATAACGGGACATATAAAAAAATGCGATTAATAATATACTTAATAACCCCGCAGCCAGAAGCTGCCACCGGATACGCTCTTTCGGCCAATCAGTAAAGATCAATGCAGATGCGAAGAAAACCATGAATGGCAAAGTGAACAAATAGACGCGCAACATCATCTCGCCGCCATAAAATTGCAGAATAAGCAATGTAAAAGGCGGAAGAGCCAACAGGACAGGCGTCAGATCAAGATAATTCGCATAAATTCGCCTGATACCACCCAAAAAGGCCAGCCCCCAAAATATGAGTGTTACCAAGAGCCTGACACGGATAATGAAAGTGTGCCCAAGGCTACCGTTAAGCCGTTTGGTGACATTCTCACTAATAGCTGCGTCAACACGGCCCATATTAGCGATGAGTGTGTCTGTGCGATCTTGCATGTATGCTACTGCCATATAAGCCAGCCAGGCCAAGATCATGATGCCGATTATGTACACCAAACCACGGGCAGAAATCTGATTAAAAACTGAAAGTACGGCTACACTAATGAGGATGGCGAACGGCGTCAACTGGTGGCTGGTAACCGAGAAAAGCATAGCCAGCAAAATTACTAGCAATCCAACCAAACGCTGACGACGGGCTGTGTTGCGCCCATGAACAAGGTTCTTTTGCTCCTGCGTTTCACTAAGCACAACGCGTCGATTGATACGATTAAAAATCCGCTCAAGCCAGAGGAGCGTCTGGGTACCTTTAAAAGTCGATAACAAGATACCCAGAATGGAAATGTAAATAAAATAATTCAGGGCCTGTGGAGCATAATAGTCCTGTCCGATCCAGTTTGCGAGGTAAAAAAGCCACAAACCATACCAAATCAGTTTTCGATTCTCGGTAACAGATTGAAGAATAAGCAACAATGGGGCAATGTACAAAAGGTTGTTAAAAACCGAAGGCCAAAAAGCTAATTGAATGGGGTCTTTCAACCCCATCACCTCCATGGCAAATGCCGAAAGGATAAAAAACGACGGCCAATTGAAATAAGCATCAATACGCGGATTGACAGCATGATTACGCAGTATATAATCCACAATCCCAACATGCCTCCAAGTGACATTGAAGCGTGGCACTTCCTCGGCTGGGACGGTAATTCCGTGCAAAATAAATATCAGCAGGATAATGTGCAAAATAAGTAAAGCAGTGCGTTGCTCCGCTTGATATAACGTCCAGAGAAAGCTGCAAGTTAATATCAATAGGGCAATATAAATCGCGGGAGGCATGACACTAATGATCCCCAAATCGGTCATACCCTTCAAGTTAATACTTCCAGCAGAAAAAGCAAATAATGCCGCTGATATCATCAAGAGCATCAACGGCAACGCCACATCCCATGCACGATTATTAAGCAGGTTATCTCTCAAATTGATTATCTTTGTACCATACATCTGATTACCTACACTTTGATTCAGGATGCTGAAAATACATATTTTCGCAGAAAGAAAAACCGTAATATTCTATGTTCCTCTCGCTGAGAGGAACATAGAATATCTTAGCAAAAGTTTAGTTTCCCAAAACTACCGTTTAATGATTGTATCATCAGCCAAAAGAGCCAATATCCTATTTAGATGTGTCATTACCAATTTGGATCGTCAAAGCGCCAGTCCTTTTTGTCTTGAATTTCTACCTCATCAAACTCACTCCATCGAACCAGACCGTGCCACTGGCTTTACTATAGGTGAGCTTGATCACCACTTTGGTGTACGCTCCCGTCGCAGTGAATGGTTGTGACTTCTGCTGCTGGAAGGCTGTATATGTGCCAGTCTTACAGTTCACTGTTTGCGTTGTGACTAGATTTGACACATTGTACAGCATGACTTGTGCTTTGCAAGCGCCCGCCGTTGGGATGAATGTTCCCTTTGCCCAAAACGAGAAGTTGAATGTATCACCGGCCAGACCGCTAAAGGCGAGCGTTTGCGTCAAAGTTTTTGTTTTGCCCGTGACGCCAGTAATCTTCTCGGATGCCGTTCCTTCTTTCTTTGCAGTTGTGAATTTTCCATCTGTTGCGGAAAAATTGACAGCCTTCCAATAGGTTGGGATTTTCGATGTACGGATATATGTATTGAATCCGCCATTCTTCACGCGTTCTTGCGGAACAAGTTTGAAGTTCGCAGTGACGGATTTGTCGGCATTCATTGTGATATTGCATACACCGGTTCCGGTGCAGATGCCGCTCCAGCCAGTGAACATCCAGCCAGTATCTGCTGTAGCAGTGAGTTGAACAGTGTCTCCGTAATGATAATAAGTAGCGGCGGTAGGTGTAATTGTGCCACTCCCAATCTTGTTGATTGTCAAAATATATTCATTTTGAGTGGCTGGAGTATTTGTCGCTGTCGGCGGGACGGGTGTATTGGTTGGCGTATTGGTTGCCGTTGGTGGAACAGGTGTATTGGTTGGCGTACTTGTCTGTGTCAGCGTGTACGTCGCTGTTGGCGGAACTGGCGTGTTAGTTGGTGTACTCGTCGCCGTTGGTGGGATGGGTGTATTAGTTGGCGTATTCGTTGCCGTTGGTGGAACAGGCGTGTTGGTTGGTGTACTCGTCGGTGTCAGTGTGTACGTCGCTGTTGGCAGAACTGGCGTGTTAGTTGGTGTATCCGTTGCCGTTGGTGGGACGGGTGTATTGGTCAGTATATCCGTTGCCGTTGGTGGAACAGATGTGTTGGTCGGAGTCGCTGTGGGACCAGAATTCGGCAGATCAATGACGTTATGGAAATAGTAACGACTGTTATCGTCACCCGCAAAAGCCACTAAGTTCGTCGTGCCATTAAGCGGCTGCTTGGTAGATGAAATATTATTTATATGTGTATCCGTTGTAAACTCAATAAATGGCGTGCCCAGACCCTGCGGGAACTGTAAACCCTTGTCGTCAAGGCTGGCTTTTTTGTAATAGATTGCACCGCTGGTCTGGGTCTCATACTGATAAGTCATAAAGACATATACTTCCCGGTTTTCAACATCCAGCAAAGTAATCGGGCGGGTGTTATTGTCTGAAACACGCGCCACGGTACGGCGGCTCCACGAACCATTGTTATCCAATTCCAGCAGCAAAATCAACGGCAGACTTGACGTGGAAGGATTAGCATCGTTCAAACTAGTCTTGACTGCGGCATACACCTGTCCTGAAGAATCAGCCTGCAAGGACTTAATGTTCATGTGATCGTCAGCATAACTTGGTCCTTGCAATGCCGGATTCAACGACCAGGCGCTGTCCA
>VFKN01000157.1 GCA_009885525.1 Anaerolineaceae bacterium
GTCATCGAATGGATAATGGCTTCAGATTGCTTGAAGGATTTTTCCATCAGCGTCGGGTCAATTCCGCGCGCGACTTTTCCCATATCACCGGGCAGCATATCCATAAGTTGCGCGAGCGGTCCCATTTTTTTCATCTGCTTCATTTGATCGAGCCAATCCTCCAGCGAGAAGTGACCCTTCATCATCTTTTGAGCCTGCGCGGCTTGCTTCTCCATGTCCTGATCGCCATAGGCGGCTTCGGCTTTTTCGATCAAGCCGATCATATCGCCCATGCCCAAAATGCGGGAGGATAAACGCGAAGGGTCGTACATTTCGAGCGCGTCGAGTTTTTCACCAGTACCAATAAATTTAATCGGGATGCCGGTGACTGAACGCACGGAGATGGCTGCGCCGCCGCGCGAATCGCCGTCCATCTTGGTCATCACCAGCCCCGTGAGATTGATCGCGTCACGGAAACCCTGCGCGATGTTTAGCGCTTCCTGACCGATCATAGAGTCGATCACGAGCAGGATGTCCACGGGGTTGACGTTCGCTGCGATGGCTTTCAATTCATCCATCAGCTGCGCGTCCATTTGCGAGCGCCCGGCAGTATCCACGATGACCAGACCATAGCCGCCCTTCTCGGCTTTATCAACTGCGTGTTTGGCAAGTTCCGGCGGCGTGAGCGAAGTGTCGGTTTCGACATCCACATCAATGCGCTGACCGAGTTGCTGCAACTGCTGGATAGCCGCCGGCCGATACGGATCGCCCGCGACGAGTAACACACGCTCGCCTTTAGATTTCATCAAGCGCGCGAGTTTGCCCGCGACGGTTGTCTTGCCCGCGCCTTGCAAACCGACCATCATAATAACGCGCGGTTTTGGACCGGTAAGATTCAACGGCGCTGGTTCGCCAAGCGTGGCGATGAGTTCTTCGTTGACGATCTTGATGACTTGTTGACCAGGGTTTAACGCCTTAGAAACTTCCACGCCAATCGAGCGCTCACGCACGCGGGCGATGAATGTTTTAACCACGCTGAAATGCACATCCGCTTCGAGAAGCGCGAGGCGCACTTCTTTCATGGCGGCATCCACATCCGCTTCGGAGAGTTTTCCGCGTTTGCGAAGTTGATCGAATACTTGGGTGAGTCGTCCAGTGAGGGTTTCGAACATGAAGATAAATACTCCAGTGTAGAATTTATTTGGTAATCGGAATCAGATTGGTGGGGGAAAGAAGCGCGCGGGCTTTATCGCTTGCCGCGCAATCCGTAGTTGATCAATATCCAGTGCCCGAGAAATCCCATCCCAAGAATAAGATATGCTACGAGGTAGGTTGTGTCAATGGCAAGGGTTAGCAGATTGCTGTTTGCGGCAGACCAGGCATACACGCCGGTTTGTTCAGCCCATGCGTAGAGAAAGTCGGAAATACCCAGAACCACCAAGCCAAACCAGGGACGCGCCAACGCGCCGCCTTGAAAGACAAACATAAGCGCAATGCCGGCAATGCCAACAAACAGGTCGGCGACGGGATAATAATAATTGATATATGATTCCCATGTAAATGTTCGCGTGATCAATAAACCAATGGCCGGGGCAAAGACAGCGAGCGCCCATGCGCCAATTGAAACAGCAATAATATTTTTCTTTTGTGACGGATAAATAATGGAATATTGATGGTAAAACGCAATGGTAAAAAAGACAAACCCGCCGACCCAACCCGTATCGGCAATACTTGGGGATGAGACTTCTCCCTCGATATAAACAATAATGCCCCAGAGTGATTCTGCAATAAACCAAAACCAGCAGCCGATCATCAGGTAAAGCCAGATCTTGCGTGGAAAGTCTGCGGGTTGATAATGCAGGTAAATGGCAGTGGCAATAGCGGCAACCAACAATGCAGCAAATGCAGTGATCGTATTAAGCACTGTGTCATTCAGTGACTCGTCTAAAGGAGCGTATTGGTAAATGTAAACATAGCCGATCAGCAAGAGGATGGCGATGACATCATAGGCAAGCATAACGGGCATGAAGATTATGGACTTGGAGTCTTTATTCATTAAAATATCCTTTAGGGAGAAGTTCAAAAGTGCGGATGATCTGGCGTTCCTGCTCGGGCATGTTTTTTACGATCTCCTGCACGGTTGCAGTATTCAGGCGTGGACCAATAACGGCGGAAAAATATTGAAACATCTCGCCTAACAAAAAGCGATAATTCTGAGTGGCGATTTGAGGGGAGGAAAATACTTCGTGGTCTGCCAATTTTCGCGCGGTAATGGAAATATCCAGATTTTGGCGGGAGGCAAAGACCGACACAAGCTGCACAAACGAATCCACGAGGCTGCGCCCTGTCAGGGTTTCAAAGCGGATAAGTATGCGCTCACAAAGATTGGCAAACGCGCTGCGTAAATAATATTCCTGCCAGGCTTCAACAGAAAGATCGGGAGCGTATGAGGTTAAGGCACATTGAGGTTCTTCCCACTCGTGAAAGATTTTATAACTGCCTGTTTGATCAAGAACAATGTTCTGTGAAATAAAATTGAAATACGGGTCGGCTTTTGGAGCAAACAAGATCGCGCCCGCCGCATTTTTCCAGGTTAGGTGAAGAAGGGTCGCTTCGGGTTTATTGCGGATCATTTCAAGATATTCGCGAAGTTGATTTTGGGGTACAGAGGTTGTATCCGATTGACTGTGTGTCTGGATTAACAATTTTGTCATCAACAAACCGAAGGAGGAAAGTAAAAGGGGTCTGACATAAGCATCGCCCGCGGAGAGCATCCACGCCGAACTTTGCTCCGGAAGCAGAGGCTCCCATTTATCGGGGGTGACGAGGTAGGTATTGATCAACTCGCCGCGCTTGAAAAGAAAACAAAGTTGTTTTTCTGAATCATATCCCAGGCGAATCACTCCGCTTTTGCGGAGTTCATGATACGAATCAATCAATGCTTGAATATTCTGCACGGGCATTTTCAATTCATCGGGATGGATGGTGCTGAAGAGGGTGCTCACGCGGCAATGATAGCACGTCCATTGATTTGCGACAACCGGATTTTCTTTACATTGAAGCCGAAAGTAGTATACTCGCGCTTATTAATTTATCCTGTTATGGAGGAAGTATGTCAACAGAGATTGTAGTTGTGGACGACAAAAGAGAAATCTTCGGCTGGGCAATGTACGACTGGGCGAATTCCGCGTTTAGCACAACGATCGGAACGGTGTTTTTGGGTCCGTACGTAGCGAGTCTGGCACGCGCAGCCGCAGCAGCCGCGGATAAAGCAACGGTTTCATTTTTAGGAATTCCGGTTGCACCTGATTCATTCCTCCCCTACTGTATTTCATTTTCCGTAGGCATGCAGGTTCTCTTCCTGCCCATTCTCGGCGCAATCGCAGATTATTCTCACATGCGAAAACGCATGATGCAGATATTTGCGACCATTGGCGCGGTTGCGACGATTTTAATGTTCCTCATCACCGGCGGGTTGTGGTGGCTGGGCGGCGTGCTTTTTATTGTTGCAAACCTCGCCTTTGGCGCGGCTATGGTTTTCTATAACGCTTACCTTCCAGACATTGCCAGCGAAGAAGAACGTGACAGCGTTTCATCTTATGGCTGGGCAATGGGATATTTGGGCGGCGGAATTTTACTGGCGCTTAATCTGGCATTCTTTACATTCAGCGATGCAATTGGCGTACCGGGCGATCTGGCAGTCCGCATCAATCTCGCATCTGCGGGTATCTGGTGGCTGGGATTTTCCTTCATCACCTGGGGCAGATTACGTTCGCGCCGCGCGTCGCGTTCACTGCCTGCCGGAGAAACATACATAAGCATCGGCTTCAAACAGCTGCGCAAAACTATCAGCGAGATTAAACAATTCCCTGAAACGATCAAATTTCTGGTTGCGTACTTTTTATATAACGACGGCATCCAAACCGTGATCGCGGTTGCATCCACATTTGCCGCTGCGCCGCTCATTCAAGGCGGGCTGGAACTTGGGCAATCCACTTTGATCTCGGTTATCTTGATGATTCAATTCGTGGCGTTCTTCGGCGCGTTGTTCTGGGGAAAACTCGCGGGCTGGATCGGCGCGAAACAATCGGTGGTTGTCAGTCTGGTCATTTGGGCAGGCGTAGTCATCTACGCATACGGCGGATTAAAAGGTCCGACCGCAACCGCGCAATTCTTCGTCCTCGGTATTTTCATCGCCATCGTGATGGGCGGCTCGCAAGCCATCAGCCGCAGCCTCTTCGCGCGGATGATCCCCAACGGCAAGGAAGCGGAATTTTTCTCGTTCTACGAGATCAGTGAACGCGGCACTTCGTGGATCGGACCACTGGTATTCGGTTTGGCAAACCAATTATTTGGGAACTTGCGCATCGCGATCCTCTCGCTGATATTTTTCTTCATCGCGGGTTTAATCCTGCTGCCCTTTGTGAACGTGACCAAAGCAATTACAGACGCCAAAAAATACGGCACAGAATAAACAGCAGAAATAAAAACAGCGCGGATAATATCCGCGCTGTTTTTATTTCTTTTTGAGAATAAACAACGGGGGCAGTTTTAACTTCGGCGCGCGGTCGCTCGACCACGGCGCATAGGGCGCCATGACCAGCGTACATAACACCAACAGGACGCGATCATAATTAACACGCCAGCCGGCAAAATCGAGCCATGCTTTTTCGCGGTCGGGTTTGAGCGGCACGCCCGCGGCTTGCAATTTATCCAGCACTTCATCAAACTCCGCGCGTGTGATGCTGATCGGTGTTTCAGGGTAAACGGGGTTTGGGGGATACGGAATATCAAAATAATCGGAAATGCGACGCAGGGCGAGAAATCCGGCGCGGATGCTTAGCGCAGCGGAAAATTCATAGGGAATATCCACTGCCGAGAGCGTGATCGCGGCAGTATCCATCACCGCGCCGGCGGCAGTGATCCACGACATATCCGGGCGCGGGGAGCGGAAGAAGACCAGCGCGGGCAATGTGGCATGGCTTTCTTCCACATCCGCGAACCACACTTCCCATGTTTTCCAATATTCGCCGAATTTATCAAGGCCATGAATGCGATGAAAACGCAGCAGCATTTCCAATGCCGAAGGCGGGCTGCCAGCGCGGACTTCGAGCATACTCACAGCTTGTTCACGCCGCGAAAAGGCGGCATACATCGTCGGCAGGTAAGCCATCAGCAATGCGACCAGCACGAGTCCAATGACCGCTTCGGAAAATATCAGCATGTTGACGAGCAAACTATCAGAGGTGGAAAAACCAAGCGTCAGCAGGGATGATCCGCTTAAGCGAAAATCCGCGAAGATCTCGCCGACGCCAAGCGACCAATACATGAGCGTATATCCCAAGGTGACGAGGATATACCACGTGGGCACAAGGATCATCAAACTGATCGGCGCGTAATATGCCATGATCGCGTCGCGCTGAGAATAGTTATGCGAAAAATGCAGGATTGCTTCAAACACGCGGCGCATCGATCCAAACACGATCCGATTCAACTGACTGCGCGCGGAACGCGGCAGGACGAATGTGGAAAGCGCGGAGAATAAAGTGAGGATGACGATCGTCACCCCCACAAGAAAAATTCCAACTTGTAAAAGAAGATTCATATTATTATTTTATTCCATGAGATTTGCAGGCAATTCATAAATACGTTTTTGTTTGTATATTTTTTCGTACAAGACCAATTTATGATAGGGCGCTTCACCTGCAAAAGAAATGACGAATTCCGGCTTGGATTTTTTATTGAGCGCAGTAAAGAAACGCTCTTTAACCAAATTAATAATAACGGTTATATATTGTTCTCCCATTTTTGAAAAATAAACCAAGCCTTCATCGGTAACATAAATCATAAATTTATTATCGGGTCCCGCGGAATATGTGCCATTCGAAAACGGACCGAGGTCATACTCCAGGTTATCCACGCAGCGGCGAATATGAAGGATATCGCCTGACTTTGTGTCATTCCGGGTAATTACAAGGGGACAGTCCAACCAGCTGGGTGTTTGCGTTGCAGTAGGCTCATAGAAAAGTGTCAGCGTTGGCGTGGGCAGTGTCAACGCAAGAGTAGCCACGGGAGTTTGGGTGGAAGTGGCAGGTACTGATGTATTTGTGGGGATAACGACTTGAGTTGCAGTCACAAGCGGAGTGGGCGTGACTACCGCGAGATTACAAGCGCCAAGTAGAAGCGTGCTGACAGACAACATGAAAATGAAATATCGCTTAAATTGCATAATCACCTCTTGAAGTAAAACATTCAGGTGGCAGTCACTTTAAAAGCAACTGTCACCTGAAAAATTATAGCACCAAAAAATAAGCCATAAAAGTTTGGAAACCTTTATGGCTATTTCGTCTATTGAATATGTTTTGCAAACTCTGTTTCAAAGTCTTCTTGCGAAACGTAACCGATAAACTTCTTCAATAAGTTTCCATTGGCGTCCACCAGATAAAACTCGGGTTGGTAATTAAAGCCGAGTGTGCGCTGAAATTCATCTGTATTAGGATCGTCTGCGTCTAAAAAGGCGAACTTAACCTTGCCGTAGTATTTTGCTTCAAGCCCATGAACCATGGGCGCCATTGCGCGGCAAGTACTTCAGGTGAAGCGGAAAAATTCCACAAGTTGCACACCGCCCGAAGCGAGGCTGACCGTCGCCGGGTCTGTGGCTTCGAGTTTATCTCCGCGCGATGTGACAACGGCCACGGGGATAGTTTCCGCTGGCGCTTCTGTGGTTTGAGGTTGGACAGCGCTCTCAGGGGCTTGAGTTGCCGCTTGAGGCGGATTCGCGCTGAGCGGCGCGGGAGGTTGCGTCGCTTTGGGGGCGCAGGCTACCAGTAAAGCAGTGACCAAAATCGGGGTCAGGAAAAAAATACGCGATTTCATTTCGTCTCCTTATGTTTCCCAATCAGACACATTGTAAAGGTCACATCTTACAAAATATACGCGCCTTTCTTTGACGTTTGCAAAAACCTACGCTATACTAAGTTTAGTCAAGTAGTTCGTTAGTTCAGTAGTTTAGATGGTTTGTTAACCCAACTATAAAACTATATAACTACATAACCATAAAACTAATCAGGAGACCCCATGGCAGACTTTAAACTCACGTATGCGACCATGTTCAACCCGCCCGAAGAGTTGCACACAGGCTTTGACAACGCTGTAGAAAAACTTAAAAAGGAAATGGGCAAGGAATATGGCATGTTGATCAACGGCAAGGAAGTGCTGGCCGATGACAAATTTGATGACCACTCCCCCGTCAATACCGATTGGGTGTTGGCAAAGATGCAAAAAGGCAACGCGACTCACGCGCAGCTGGCGATTGAATCAGCGCGCAAGGCTTTCCACGGCTGGAGTCACACCCCGTGGCAGAAACGCGTGGAACTGCTCCGCAAAGCCGCGTCACTCATCGAAGCGCGCATTTTTGATCTTGGCGCGGCGATGGCATTGGAAGTCGGCAAGAACCGCATGGAGTCTTTGGGCGACGTTCAGGAAACCGCCGATCTTATTTATTATTCCTGCCACCAAATGGAAAAGAACAACGGCTATGTCGTTGAGATGGGCAAAGACCCGCTCGTCGGGTTTGAAGCCAGCAACGTATCCGTGCTGCGTCCTTATGGCGTGTGGCTGATCGTTTCCCCGTTCAACTTCCCGCACGCGTTGACCGGTGGGCCGATGGGAGCCGCTCTCGTGGCTGGTAACACCGTCGTGGTTAAACCCGCCACCGATACCGCGTGGATCGTCCGCCTGCTGGTGGATTGTTTCCGCGATGCGGACATCCCTGACGGTGTGGTGAACTTCGTCACCGGTCCCGGCTCGACGCTGGGGCAGGCGCTCGTAGACAACCATGATATTGACGGCGTAACCTTCACCGGCTCATTCGATGTCGGCATGAAAATGTACCAGGATTTTGGACACCGCAATTACGTGCGCCCGATGGTTTTGGAACTCGGCGGAAAGAATCCCGTTATCGTTTCGAAGAACGCGGATCTGGAACGCGCCACGATCGGAATCATCCGCTCCGCGTTTGGTTTGCAGGGACAGAAATGTTCCGCCGCGTCACGCGTGATCGTAGATGAAGCTGTTTATCCCGAGTTGACCGCCCGCCTCAAAGAAGCCGCAGAAAAACTCGTCATCGGCGACCCGACGGATCGCAATACCTATAACGGGCCTGTCGTCAACAAATCTTCCTACAATGATTTCAAAAATTTCTGCGAAGAGATTAATCAAGGCGGCGGCAAGTTCCTCGTCGGCGGCAACGTCAAAACCGGCGGCATGTTCGATAAAGGTTATTACTGCGAAAGCACCTTCGTGGTTGACCTGCCCTTCGAACATCGCTTATGGAAGCACGAAATGTTCCTGCCCATCACGACCATCGGCAAAGTGAAAAGTATGGATGAAGCCATGAAGATCGCCAACGATGTGGATTACGGCCTGACCGCAGGCTTCTACGGCTCACCCGAAGAAACCGATTGGTTCTTCGACAACATCCAAGCCGGCGTGACTTATGCCAATCGTCCACAAGGCGCGACCACCGGCGCATGGCCCGGCTTCCAACCCTTCGGCGGCTGGAAAGGCTCCGGATCCAGCGGCAAAAACGCAGGCGGACATTACTATGTTCCGCTATATATGCACGAGCAGATTCGTACACTGGTTAAGTAAATTAACTACAGTCCCTTCCTCAGTGAGGAAGGGACTGTAGTATATATTAGACGTTATCGGTAATAAGGTTTTGGAGTGGAAAACGGCTGTTTTCAAGGCTGTTTTGTAATTCAATTGCTTAATTCCGATAACGTCTATTTCTTATGTCCGTCATTGCGAGTCGCCGATCTTGCACTTTGGCGGCGAAGCAATCTCCCCGTAAATCTGAGATTGCTTCGGGCAAAAACAAGAGCGCCCTCGCAATGACAAAGGAAACCCATATGCCTTGGAATCCCGAACAATATCATAAATTTCAATCCCAACGATCCGCGCCTTTTTATGATCTATTAAAACTTGTGGAGATTCGCCCAAACCTAAAAGTCGTTGATCTCGGCTGCGGCACAGGCGAATTGACCCGCGAGCTCGCGGACTCGCTCCCCAATAGCAACGTGACCGGATTGGATTCATCTCCGCAAATGCTTGAAAAGGCAACAGTACACCAGAGCGCAAATCTACACTTCAAGCGGGGAGATCAAGCCGCGCTGATGGAAACCTACGATATCATCTTCAGCAATGCCGCGCTGCAATGGAGCGAAAATCACGAGGCGTTGATTCCACATCTGTTTTCGAAATTAAACGCGGGCGGACAAATCTGCGTGCAAGTGCCTTCAAATCACAATCACATTTCGCATTTGTTGATCCGCGAAACGGCAAAAGAAGAACCTTTCCGCACGATCTTAAATAATTTTGAACGCATCGCACCGGTTTTATCCATTGATGAATATACAAGGATTCTCTTTGAACAAGGCACGGAAGATATTATTGTGTTTGAAAAAGTATATCCGCACGTTCTGGAAAATTCCGACGCGATCATCGAATGGATATAAGGCACGGCGCTCGTCCCTTATTTTGAAAAACTCGGCGAACATAAAAATCACTTCCTCGAAGTCTTAAGCGCCAAGATGAAAAAGGCATTGCCCGAAAATCCAATTCTTTATCCATTTCGCCGAACGTTGTTCTCAGCCAAAAAGCCTGTGTAAATCAGCGGTAAAATATCCTTATGGATAATGAAGACACATTTTCCGAGCGCATTGGAACATTTTTTTATGTTATGGGCGGAGGTGTATTTATCATCTTCGTTGCCTCTGACTTTGCCAAAAAAGCGGATTTCGACTATCTGTTTGGCGCGCTGATATTTTTTACGATTGGATGGTATTTGCGGCGCACAAAAAAACCGCCTCCACGGGTGGAACGCTTCACTTATTTTAAAAATTTTTTGGCAAACATAAAAAAGAAACCACCAGCAGAAAAGAAAAAATAATATGTCCAAACTCATCACGCTCAAAAAAGCAATTTCAGAATTCGTGAACGACGGTGATATTCTCTACGCCGCAGGGTTCACACATCTCATCCCCTTTGCCGCGGGACATGAGATCATCCGTCAAGGCAAAAAAAATCTCATCCTCGCGCGCGCCACACCAGATTTGATCTACGATCAAATGGTCGCGGCGGGCTGCGCGAAGAAAGTCATCTTCTCGTATATGGGAAATCCCGGGGTGGGGTCGCTGCGCATCGTGCGCACCGCCATCGAAAAAGGTGAACTCGAATGGGAGGAATATTCTCATTTCGGCATGATCACACGTTTGCAGGCGGGCGCTTCGGGCTTGCCATTTTTGCCGATGAATCAAACCGGCGCGACGAGCCTTGAACAAGTCAATCCGCTTATCAAAAGAATCCCCGATCCATACGGCGGCAAAGATGTGATCGTTGTGCCCGCGTTGAATCCCGATGTGGCAATCGTGCATGTGCAGCGCGCCGATAAAAACGGCAACGCACATTTGTGGGGCATCATCGGCGAGCAGAAGGAAGCCGCGTTCGCCGCAAAGAAGGTCATCCTGACCGCCGAAGAAATCGTGGACGAGTCCGTTATCCGCTCGGATCCGAATCGCACGATGATCCCCGCCAATATTGTGGATGCGGTGTGTCACGTGCCTTATGCCAGTCACCCATCTTATTCGCAGGGCTATTATGACCGCGACAACGAGTTCTATCTCGCGTGGGATAAGATCAGCGAATCGAAAGAACTTACAAAAGCATATCTCGACGAATGGGTTTATGGTGTCAAAGACCGCGCAGAATATTTTGAAAAACTCGATGCTAAGACTCGCAAGCGATTAAAGGTCAAGGCGCTGTATAGCGAGAAAGTTAATTACGGAAAATATTAATGCAGGTAAACAAGTAAACACGTAGACAGGTAAATTTGCTTGATGAATATTCCCCACTTTGATTATGGCGGTAACGGCGCGCCGCTGCATTTTCTGCACGCCAATGGTTATCCGCCCGATTGTTATAAACCGCTTCTTGATCTTTTAAAAACTCAATACCATACCTTTGGGATGACACTCCGCCCGTTGTGGCTTGACTCACGAATTGAAGACCTCCACGACTGGCGTCCTCTCAGCGATGATTTGCTGCGCTTCCTTTCCTCCCACGAGTCTGCTCCTGTTATCGGAGTGGGTCATTCCGTCGGAGGGATCGTCACACTGCGCGCAGCACTTCGCGACCCGGGTAAATTCCGCGCGCTGGTTTTGCTCGACCCCGTGTTATTCATGCCAACATTTCTCGTGGGCTGGAATCTCATCCGCGCAATGGGGCTTGGAAGCAAACTGCATCCTAAAATCACAAGCGCGATGAAACGCCGCCGCACCTTTGACAACCTCGATACAGTCTTTCGCGGCTATCGTTCACGCAATGTCTTCAAATATTTGAGCGATGAAAGTTTGCGTGCCTACATCGCGGGCATTACCAAACAAAAAGCGGATGGAAGTTACGAACTCGTATATTCCCCCGAATGGGAAGCGCACATCTATCTCACCGGCTTGCGTGACTTTGACTTGTGGCGCAAATTGCCAAATCTCAAAATCCCCACGCTCATCATCCGCGGCGCAGAGACAGATACATTTTTGGAAAATGCAGCAAATCTTGTAACAAAGAAAAATCCGAACATTCAAATCCAAAATCTCGAAAAAGCCACACACCTCCTGCCGTTGGAAAAACCGCAGGAAATATTTGAGAGCATAAAAAATTTTCTAACAGATCACAGTCCATCAGCAAGCTGATGGACTCCAGAATTAAGGAGAACTTATGACCGAACTAACTTACTCCGCCGCCGAGCTGATGATCGTCAACGCGGCACGATTAATCAAAGATGGCGATGTTGTCTTCGTCGGCGTCGGGCAACCCAACCTCGCCTGCAACCTCGCCAAGCGCACACACGCACCCAACCTCGTGATGATCTACGAAGCGGGCGTGATCGGCGCGGAACCGGCGCGCCTGCCGCTTTCGATCGGCGACCCAACCCTCGTCAGCGGATCGTTATCAGTGGTGAGCATGTATGATATTTTCGCAAACTACCTGCAGCGCGGTAACGTGGATGTAGGTTTCATGGGCGGCGCGCAAATTGATAAATACGGCAACATCAACGCGACTGTCATCGGCGGATACGAACATCCCAAGGTGCGATTGCCCGGCTCCGGCGGCTCGCAGGAAATCGCCGCGTGGGCGAATCGCTGTTACATTATGACTCCACATCAGAAGCGGCGCTTCCCAGAAAAAGTGGAATTCATGACCTCGGCTGGATTCATCACCGGCAAAGGCGCGCGCGAAGCAGCAGGTTTGCGCGGCGGCGGGATGGTCGGCGTGGTAACGGATATTGGAATGCTTGAACCAGATGAGAATGGCGAAATGATTTTAACCGCGTTACATCCCGGAAAAACAATCGAGGATGCAAAAGCAAATACCGGCTGGGATTTAAAAGTCGCGGCGCAGATCAGAATCACCGAGCCGGTAACAAAGAAGGAATTAAAAATATTACGCGAAGAGCTCGACCCGACTGGAATTTATCTCAAAAGCGGCGGGTAGAAATGAGCAATAAAAAAAAGTCTGCATTCATCTGCGTCCCTTAAAAGTAAGAGTTGCGCGCTAGGCGCTTAGAATCCATTTTATAGTTATGAAAAAATCTCTGTTCCTCAAAGAAAGAATAGACCTGCCCAATCCGCGCACCATGATGCTGGCCACTCTGACCACTGGATCTTTTGGGGCGTTTCTGCTCGCCGCGATAAATATTGATCGTTTTCAAATGTTTGGACTTGGGTGTCTGTTCCTCATCGCGCTGATATTAGCGTATTACGAAAAAATTTCCGCTGCCCGCTGGATATCATTGGCCTCAGCATTGGGAATTATCTCAACGCTGGTATATCGCAACAACGGAATACGCGACCCTGCGGTATTGGGGCTTGTGGTTGTTTTGATCGCGGCAGGCTTACTCGCCGGGCGGACAGGCACAATCGTCATCGGCGTAATGATCATTGGCGAGATCGTACTTTTCGGCTTTCTGGAATCATGGGGGGTTATTACCAATCAATTTAGCAACGCAAATTTCTTTGCAGATTATCTTTCAACCAGCCTGAGTATTATATTGATCACGGTTCTACAATGGCTGGTGATCACACGGTTGAATAGGAATATATTAAACGCAGAGCAGGAAATCAAAGAACGAGAATCGATCGAGAATCAACTGCGCGAGGCTGAGACTAGATACCGGAATCTCGTTGAGCAAATCCCGGCGGTGATTTACATAGCAGAGCCGGGAGATCAAGGCAAGTGGCATTATGTCAGCCCGCAGATAGAAGAATTAACCGGCTACCCGCCCGAAGAATGGTTAGAAAACCCCGACTTGTGGTTTTCATTAATACATCCCGCTGACCGTAAAATTACAATAGAACGGGAAATGAAAGCAATTATTGAGGGCGGGAATATGCCTCAAACCGAATATCGTCTGCAAACAAAAGCAGGCGCGTACGTCTGGGTGCATGATAAAAGCCTGCGTATCATAGAGAAAGACCTGCTGCAGGGATTTATACTCGACATCACTGCGCGAAAAATCGCCGAGGAGCAGGTTCAAAAACGCATCGCGGAAATGGAATCTGTGCGCGGAGTCAGCGAGAATTTAATGATCCATGGCAATCTGGATAGCCTGATCCAACAAACCGGCGAACAACTCGTGGCAATGTTCCAGGTGGATAATTTGTATATCGCAATTCTAAACAACGCAGAGAGTGCCATCGATTTTCCATATTATTATCATCAAGGCAAACAAATGAAAAGCCCGCCAATCCGCTCCGGCACAGGTATGACTTCCAGTGTTATAGAAATGAAACGCCCGCTTCTAATCAATGAGAATTGGGCGGAAATTGCCGCGCAGCACGGAGTCATTTACTTTGATGGTCATCCAGCGAAATCATCTTTAACTGTGCCGCTGATGATCGGCGAAAAAGGGATCGGCGCAATATCCATACAAGACAACCGGAAGGAAAATGCTTTTTCAGAAAACGATGTGCGCGTACTGGCAACCATCGCCGCAAACCTGGCTGTGGCAATCGAAAACACAAACCTGCAGGAATCCTTGAAGCAGGAATTAAATATCCAGGAAAAACTGGTGACGGAGCTCGAAGCCAAAAATGCGGAGCTGGAGAGATTCACTTATACCGCTTCACACGATCTGAAATCTCCGCTGATCACCATCCGCGGATATCTGGGATATTTGGAACGCGACGCACGCGCCGGGAATTTTGAAAGAATGCAGAAGGATGTCAGGCGCATTACCGAGGCGACCGATAAAATGAATCACCTGCTCAGCGATCTGCTTGAGCTCTCGCGGATCGGGCGCGTGATGAACGAGCCTGAAGAAATTCCATTTGCGGAAATCGTGCAAGAATCCTTGAAGCGCGTGGATGGTCAATTGGCAGAGGGACGGGTTACGGTCAATGTAATGGATGAATTGCCAAATATCCATGGGGATAAAGAACGACTGATTGAAGTTGTCCAAAACCTGCTCGACAATGCCTGTAAATTCATGGGAACACAGCAACTGCCGATCATTGAAATTGGGGTAAAAGACGGAAACGGTACAAATATATTTTATGTGAAAGACAACGGGGGTGGGATCAAAAAAGAATTTCACGAGCGAGTCTTTGGCTTGTTCGATAAGCTCGATCCCAACAGCAGCGGCACCGGCGTGGGACTGGCGCTCGTAAAACGGATCGTCGAGATACATGGCGGCAATATCTGGATCGAATCAAGCGAAGGAAAAGGGACGACTTTCTTTTTCACATTAGCCAGCAAATAAAAATGCCGAGGTCAGCCTCGGCATTTTTATTATTCAATCCCATCAAAGATATGATCAAGCGTTTCTGCGCTTACGTCAAACACAGAACCATTTTCGGGGATCGCTTCTTTCGTCATCCATTCGGGCAGGCGGTCATCCTTTGCAGTAAAGCCGGCGCGCTTGTTGAACTCGCGCTCCAGCTTGATGGTTTCCTTACCAAGCGCCTGCAAAATATTATCGGGGACATCATCCCAACCGTAACGCGCTTTGAGTAGACGCTTGACCACGCCGTCGGGTGTGGCGGCATAACCAAAGCCGGCAAAGATACATGCGCCGATGGTGTCATAACCAGCCATGTTCAACTGCGCATTCAACGACGCCTCCCTTTGCTGAGTCGGATCGAGATGATTGACCTGCGCGCGGATGGTCAACCCGCAGGTGTGATCCGCGCCTTGAGGCGTGGTCGCGTAAGTCAAGCCAGTGCCTTTGATGGAACGCGGCTCATATGCAGACATGGCCTGTCCCTTCACGGCCGGCACGCGCTCGATATTATATTTTTTACCGACAGTCACCGCGCCATCACCGAGGATGCGTCCCAATTCGGTGCCTGCGCGAATTTCATCAATTAATTTTTGCGCATCTTCCTCGCTGCCCCACTTCATCAGCCCTGCTTCAGCAGCAACACCGAGAGCGCCGCCAACTTCAATTGAATCCAAACCCAGATCGTTGACGTGCCAGTTCATGCGCCCAATTGCATCCAGCGAATCGATGTCAAGGTTTGTGCCCATTAATCCAATGGTTTCATATTCAAGCGGAGATACGATGATCTTGCCGTCTTCGCCGCCAAAGACATTCGAGCATTTGATAGTACAACCCGCCATGCACGCATGCGCTGCTTCGGATGGCTTACCGCGTGTCAAAGTAAATTCGCGCAGGGTCTCACCGCTGATATTATCCACTTTTTCAAAAGTTCCGCGTGAAAAATTATGATTGGGTAATGCCGCAAAACTTTGACATAATTGAGCGATTGCGGCTGTGCCATAATCACGATATGTAATCGATTGCGGATGTTCCATCACGGCTTTGGTGTAATCCTTCTGCGCGATCTTGAATGCTTCCACATCTGCGATGGATGGTTTCTGCCCACCGGTATGATCGAACACGATGGCTTTCAAGCCTTTCGAGCCCATCACCGCGCCGAGTCCGCCGCGCGCGGCAATTCGCGAAGGGATTCTATCCTTGTCAAGATTTTGAATGCCCGCGGATTTCATCCGCATTTCGCCGCCGGGGCCGATCAATGAGATCGCAACTTTATCGCCGTATTTTTCGAGCAACTTCGGCGCGGTTTCATACACGCCGAGTCCAACGAGATCGTCGGCGCGTTCCCATTTCGCGCCATTCAACGAAAGATGCAAAACCCAATAGCCATCATCCTTGGGCAGGTCTTCGATGACCATCACATGAATTCCCATGAACGCCATGTGATAGCCCGTGCGCCCACCCGCGTTGGCTTCCTTGATGCCGCCCGTCAGCGGAGATTTTCCGCCGATGGAAAGTCGATCGGTCGAGGAAAGAATATGCCCCACCAATAGCCCCGGCGCGAAGATGAGTTTATTGCCCGCGCCAAGCGGATCACACATCGCATCAACTTCATCCACGAGAATACGCGCGATCAATCCGCGCCCACCGAGTCTTTGCCACGCAGCGGGTACGGTTTCCAACTTGAGTGTTTGTTCGCGCACGTTGACGCGCCATACTTTTGATTTATATTCGGTCATAATTCCTCTTAAGTAATGCGACATTTATGTCGCTTTAGAAACGCGAGATAAATCTCACGCTACATTTTTATTTATCCAAACAAAGATTGCACTGCTTCTTTAAATATCTTTGTATGATGATCCACATCGGCTTGAGTAGTTTCAGGCGAGATAAGCGCCATGTTATGGAAAGGCGTCATCAAAATGCCGCGATTCAAAGCATAGAGATGCATATAACGATCGAGTTCGGGGTCAATCGCAGCGTGGGCTTCGCCGCCATTTTTCGGCGGGTTGGGACGGAACCAATACTCGGAACGGTTGCCCAATTGCTTGACAATCCACGGCAAATCGAATTCCTTGATCACGTCTTGTACGCCTTCAGTAAATTTCTCTTGAAGTTTTTCCGCTTTGGAATAAAACTCGTCGGTCAAAACATTTTGCAGCGTGGCCTTCATCGCCGCAATGGATAAGGCATTGCCTGCCAATGTTCCGCCAATACCGCCAACGTCTGAATCTTCCACTGAAAGTTTTGCATCGAAGGCTTTCGATACTTCTTCGGTGAAGCCATAGATCGCGGCGGGAACTCCTCCAGCGAGAGGTTTACCGAGGGTTAGGAAATCAGGTTCGAGGGCGTACGCCGCGCTGTATCCGCCGGGGCCGGTACAAATCGTGTGAGTTTCATCGATGATGAGATACGTTCCGTATTTGCGAGTCAATTCGCGCAGCGCAGCGTGATAACCGGGGGCGGGATGAATGATGCCGATATTGGTCATCACCGGTTCGGCGAGGACGGCTGCAACTTCACGCGATGAAAGCGCGGTTTCGAGCGCAGCAATATCATTGAACTCGATCACCTTCGATGTTTCGCGCGGATCAATTTGCGGTCCCATATTATTGGGGCGCGACATCGGCGTGCCTTCTTCGTCGAGTGTAATGAAAGTTTCATCCACCGAGCCGTGATAACAATAATTAAATACGAGTATTTTTTTGCGTCCGGTGATAAGTCGCGCCATACGCAGCGCGAATCGATTCGCGTCAGTGGCAGTCAGCGCAAATTGCCAATAGGGAAGTTTGAAGCGGCGCTGCAATTCCTCGCCCACCCAGATCACATCTTCGAACGGCAGCATGAGCGTGATGCCTTTTTGGATTTGCTCAGTGATGGCTTTGACGGTTGCCTCGGGCGCATGGCCTGTCATCGCGCCGGTGTCACCGAGGCAGAAATCGATGTAGTCGTTGCCGTCCACATCGGTGAAATGCGCGCCCTTGGCTTCTTTGGCAAAAACAGGGAACGAGCCCGCCCAGCGGATCATCCACAGCATCGGCACGCCGCCATGCAACGACTTGCGCGCGCGTTGATAAAGTTCATAGGACTTGGGATGATTTTTGTGGAAGAGTTCCTCTTCCTGTTTGAGAAGTGCTTCAAGTTTGGTACGGTCAGGAGTATTGGTCATTTTTATTCACCTTGAAAAAAAATTGTTGTTTGGCAGTTTAATTAATCTGGTATTATCTTCCGCAAGAGGTTTGCGGCTTTATTTTTAGTAAAACAAATACAGGAGAAGCATTTTATGGATGAACCAATGATCGGAACATTACTCGACTCGTATAACCAGAATAATCGTTTTAAATTATTTCCTTATTACACAGTCTGCTTCGGAGTCTTTCCTTCATCGCTGAAGATCATATTACCGACTGAGGGAAAAAAAGAAGAGATCGATTCTGTCATAAAACATCTGGGGCTTGAGAAATTTGCGTTCACGCCCGTGTTCAAGCATTGGATCACAGACGACTCAAAAAACGCAAAGCAATCAGAGGATCATGCCTATGAATATGTGTTCAAAAGCGAATCGGGACACATGTTGATCCATTTTCTATCACAGTTCAAGTCGATCCATATTCACTTTTTGTACAACATCAAGCACGCTGAATCAGAAAAATGGATTCTTGAAACCAACCACAACCTGCGCTCAACGTTTGGCTCCCAAAAAATGCCAAAGTTCAAGGTACTCGTATCGGGAGACGGCGCGTTCTATACCGAGGATGTAAACACAGGCGACTTTCAATCTGTTGATATCAACGAGTTGTACAACGATGACTTTGCCGAAATCGACTCAATCGTAACGCAATCCATGGAAAAGAAAGAGTCAGGCATTATCCTTTTCCACGGAGAGCCGGGGACGGGAAAAACAACTTACATCAAAAATCTCATTTGCAGGTTCAAGGACAAGGATTTCATTTTTATTCAAAACGATTTTGTCAGAGATCTCTTGAAACCGTCATTTGTCACGTTTCTTCTGCAAAACAAGGATTCGGTCTTGATCATCGAAGACGCTGAAAAAGTAGTCGTCTCGCGCGATCAATCTTCGGATGCTTCGGTGGTTTCAACCATTCTGCAATTAACGGACGGTCTCTTCAGCGACTTCCTGAACATCAAGATCATATGCACATTCAACACCGACATTGACCGTATCGACAAAGCCCTGTTGAGAAAAGGCAGAATGATCGCAAAATATAACTTCATGCCGTTATCAGTCAAAAAGACGGCAGCGCTTGCAAAAAGACTCGGTCACGAGAATGTTAAAGGCAGTCTCACGCTGGCAGATATCTTTGGTTACGACAAACGTGATTTTAAAGATAGCAACAAAAAAGTAATCGGGTTTCAGATGTAGTGCAAGGTAAAAAGTAAAAAAGTACACAGGTATACAAGTCGGTTGCATTGACTTGTATACCTGTTTTCGTATCTACCTGTCTACTTGTCCTTACACAGATTCTTTCAAGGCTTCGCCGAAAATATTCAAGCCGTCATTGATCTGCTGACTTGTCACATTCAACGGGGGAATCCAGCGCAGGGTGTTATCGTATGTTCCGCACGAAAGCAGCAGCATGCCTTTTTCTTCAGCCTTATGAATGACTTCCTTGACCAACGGTTTTGCTTTCGCTTGAGTGCCATCCACGATGAATTCCGTGCCGACCATCAAGCCCTTGCCGCGCACATCACCGATCTGCGGATATTCTTCCTGCAACTTGCGAATGCCCATCATCAATTGGATTCCGCGTTCCGCTGCGTTTTCCAACATCTTTTCTTCTTTCATCGCGCGGATGGTTGCCACACCCGCAGCACACGCGACCGCATTCCCGCCGTATGTTCCGCCGATGGAACCCACGTCGAGTTTTTTCATAATCTCGGTGCGGGTGAACACACCCGAGAGCGGCATGCCCGAAGCAATTCCCTTCGCGGCGGTAATGATATCGGGGACGACGCCAAAATGTTCGAGCGCAAACCATTTGCCCGTACGCCCAAATCCCGATTGCACTTCATCGAAGATCAACATAATGCCGTGCTTGTCGCAGATGTCGCGCAGACCTTTCATGAACGAAGTCGGCGGGACAATATATCCACCTTCACCTAAAACAGATTCAATTAATATCGCGGCGGTATCTTTCGGCGCGGTTTGTGATGCGAGCAAATATTCGAGTTGATCGAGCGCGTATTGACTCGCTTGCTCTTCGCTCATTTTCATATTGAATGCATACGGAAACGGCGAAACATAAATGCCCGCAGGCAGCGGGCCAAAGCCCGTGCGATAACCGGTTTTGGATGTGGTCAACGCCATTGTTTGCGCCGTGCGCCCGTGGAATGAACCATTGAAGACGATAATATTTTGTCTGCCCGTTGCGCCGCGCGCGATCTTGACCGCATTCTCCAATGCCTCCGCGCCGGAGTTGGCAAAATAAAACGAATCGATTGAAGGCGGGACGATCTTGCGCAATTCATCGATGAGTTGCAGCATGGGCTTATGGATGACGATATTCGACTGCGCATGCAGAAATAATCCCGCCTGCTCGCGAATTGCTTCCACCACTTTGGGATGGCAGTGACCGGTATTCGTTACCCCAATGCCGCTGGTAAAGTCGAGTAGTTTCTTGCCATCATCGGTGTAGATATACGCCCCCTCCGCGCGTTCAGCAACGAAGTTGAAAATGCGGCTCCACGCAGGGGTCATGTGTGGAAAATTATCTTGATATAGTTGATCGGTCATATTAATCCTTGAAAATACAAAAATAAACACAAAGGACACGAGGTGCACAAAGGGGAAGATTTTTTAGTTCTGCCCACTTTTTTCCTTCGTGTCCTTTGTGTCCTTAGTGTTAATGATCTTACGCAGGCAGATACTCCGCCGCCCACTCGACATCGTGCTTCTTTAATGTCTCGCGGGTCGGAGCGCCATCATCATTGAGTCCGGCAAGTTTGTAGTAGTGATTCAATGCCATATCAAATTCATCTTGAGTCAGAACAAAGCCAGCGGTTGGGCCTGTGCCCTTCAACGCCTTGAGGAATTTCTTAGGTAGTTGATCATCCTTGCGTCCGAGTCCTTCGCGGGCGTTGAATGTGCGGAAAAGATCGAGGCGGCGGCGTCCGACTTCCATCAACTCATCGAGAGTCAAATCCCAACCGGTGACATAGTTGAGCATGTTGGCGGTATCCTTACCGTCATAAAGCGTCCACGTGGGACCATAAACGAACTGGCAAAGTTCAGCGGAATCCAGCATCGAGTAGAAGACCTCGGTCTCATACGCAAAGCGGACTTTTTCTTCGGTGAGGCTATACGCGGGCTGCGGTGAACCCAATCCAATTTGCTTGAGGCGGTCGAGATTGAAATCGCCAACGCCTTCTTCATAGTATGGATCGTGCTCCGAAGATTGATGATCCGCGCCAAAGGGATTGACGGCATAAATCAGCGCGAGCGAGCGCTTGGCTTGCGGCATGTGCGCGGGTGCTTCTCCGCCCTTGAAGGTGATCAGGAATTCATCAGAACCTTTGCCCCAAATTTTCGCGGCGCGTTCAGAACCCAAACCGAGCGTCTTACCAAATTCGCCTTCGCCCTTCACGATCATATAAAGCGCCTTGATCATCGCATCGGCATTGCCGAACTTTAATTCAAGTCCGCCAGTTTGTTCTTTGGTAATGACGCCATTCTCAAAACATTCCATCGCAAACGCGATCGTTGCGCCAGCTGCAATCGTATCCACTGCGTATTCATTGCAAATTTGATTTGCCATAGAGACAGCCGCGAGATCATCCACGCCGCAGTAAGAACCAAATGTGCCGAGCGTTTCGTATTCGGGGCCGCCATAGCGCGGATCAACTTTATACGCGCCGTCTTTGATTTCAACCACGCGCTTGCATTTAACAATGCAAGCGTGACAGGTATCGCGTTCCTTCAAAATGGTTTCAGCCATCTTCTCACCGCTGATCGGCTCGCAGCCTTCGAACTGACCTTCGGTATAGTTACGAGTCGGCAATGTGCCGATGGTGTTGTTGAACAACACCACAACAGCCGTACCGAATTTCGCGAGACCATCCATGTCGCCATTTTCAGGCAGCGCTTTCGGGCCCGTGCGATTTAATTCAGTTAATGATTTTTGATCTGCAAGTTGTAACTTTTTAGTGCCACGCACAACCACAGCCTTGAGATTTTTCGAAGCCATCACCAAGCCCATGCCCGTGCGTCCGTTGTGACGGTTTGACATCGAAACCAGCGTTGAAAACAGCACGCCATTTTCCGCGCCAATTCCGTGCTGCAAAATCTCAGCCTTCGGGTCAACTTCCTTATGAATAATATCGTCCACTTCACCGGAGATTTTACCCATCAAATGCGCCGCGTCGCGCAATTCATAATTGCCTTCAATGATCGCAAGATAAACCGGCTTTTCAGATTTCCCCTTGATCACAATTCCATCAAAGCCCGCGAACTTTAACTCGGCGGGAAAAAATCCGCCGCTTTGCGCATCGCCAATACCGCCGCTGATCGGCGACTTCGCGTTTGCATTCAACCGGCTCTGCCCCGAGATCGGCGCGCCTGTCGCCACACCCGTGAACAGCGTCAACACATTTTCGGGGCTGAGCGCATCCGCGCCTTTGGGCATATCGCGCAAAATATAATGCATCCCCATTGCCGACCCGCCCAAATACTTGCGGTAAAAAGCCTCACTCGGCTCCTCCACAGTCAACGAACCTTTTGTCAAATCCACGTGCAAGACCTTGCCAATATAACCGTTGGGCATGAGTTCCTCCGTTTTTTATTTAGACTTTTTTATTTGTTCGATTATATCAATTGCGCGGGACTTCGCACAATCGAATATTTCCGAAACAGACGAAAATTTTCCACATCTCGATATTTTCCCACACAACCCGCGCCGCATCTTTCCCAAATGGAGATTGATCCTGTTTTTCGGTTTTTTTCCTCCCGTAATTTTTTTGCCGCGTCAAGTAAAAGCCGAAGTTGTTCAACCAACAAACGCACAGACCTGGCCCGCCGATTGAACTGGCTCTGATCTGGTAATTTTGAAAAGAGAGTCAACTTGAAAGATTCTATATTCATCAATAAATGGTTGAACAAAAGCCTTTGCCACGGAGCCATTGAGACACAGAGTTTTACCCTTGTTTTTCTCAGTGCCTCCGCGCCTCAGTGGCTCAAAAAATGTGCAACCTATCTCTGACCAATACACAACTTGAAAGATTCAGACCCATTAGATACAGGCACAAAATCCAAACGGGCGGAGATTTTCCTATCTATTCTGGCGGGTTACGGACCCCATCTTGGCTGATAATCGCAATATTCGTTGTCGGTTAAACGGCGCAGGTCGGTTCCATCCACGCGCATAATATAGATCTCGCAACCATGTACTTCATATCTATCAAAATATGAAGTGAAGGCAATCCACTGACCATCCGGAGAAAACGACGGGCCTTGTGAATTTCCGCCGCTTGGAGAAATTTGCCGCTGACCGGAGCCATCAGAATTCATGATATATAGTTCGCGTTTCCATGACTTCCCGGAATAGGTCGCGATCAAATCCTGAGTCGACCAGTCACTGCGTCCGCGCAAATCTGGAAAGTTCCCAACTTGATGTAAATCTGTACCATCCACATTGATGATAAACAATTGACTTAAGTTACCAACTTGGGATGCGAACAAAAGCGCGCTTCCATCCGGTGACCAGGTGGGATCCCACGCGCGGATATCCGCCACCTGACGAAGATTCGTGCCATCGCGATCCATCAACCATGTCGTCGGTTTTTCGGGATCAACATAAAAACGTGTGAATGCAATCGTTTTGCCATTGGGGGAAATCTCTGGCGCGTTCAAATCACCAAACGCGGATGTCAACACATTGGTCTGGTTTGTAACAAGATTCAATTCATAGATCTCATAGCGTTTGGTGTCTTTGCTGTAAGCGGAATAAAGCACACTGCCCCCATCCGGCGCAACGGACGGATAATAATGGCGCACATCATCTTCGGTGGTTAATCGGCGATAGCCAGAACCATCCGCGTTGACCATGCAGATCTGTTCGTAGCTTATATTTTTGGTTACGATCTGACAGGTCATCACGATCTTGCCTGTCGGTTCATCAAAATCCGGCATTGCCGAAGGAGCGGGCGCGGAGGCGCCACCTGCAAACGGCGTACTTGCTTGCAGCGTGGCAAGCAAATCAGGAGAAGTATTCCTGTTGGATGGCAGATTGCATGCGAACACAAAAATCATTATTCCAATCAAAAATAGAAATCGTTTATTCATCGGAATTATTCTATCACCTGCGATGGACATAAATCTGCAGATAAATTTTCGAGAGTGTCAAACATTACAGGCTAACAAAGTCCATGATGTTTGACACTCTCTATTATCCTATTAGAGAGTGTTTCTTAAGTCCAATTCACCACAGACACCTGTACTTGCGTACGGTGCAAGTGTAAACACGGATGAAAAGGATTTAAGAGCGTTTTTGAGGCTGTTTTTGTCAAGAATCTGCGTTCATCTGCGGTTAAAAATTCTTTAAGAAACAGTCTCTTAGAGTATAATCACGACAAATTATGTCTACAATAACCCAGCACGGATATTTTGTGATCGCCGATATTTCGGGCTACACTTCATATGTTGCCAAAACGGAGTTGGAGCATTCGCACGAGATTCTCACTGAATTGCTTGAACTGCTCGTGGACAAGTTCACGCCATTGATGACTATTTCCAAACTCGAAGGCGACGCAGTTTTTGCTTATGCAACAGAGTCCACTATTACGCGCGGCGAGACGCTGTTGGAATTCATGGAATCCATTTACGTGGCTTTCCGCGACAGACAATTATCCATGCGGAACAAAACCACCTGTACTTGCGCGGCATGCCAGCATATTCCCTCCCTCGACCTGAAATTCATCGCGCATCACGGCGATTTTATTGTTCAAAATATTGGGAATGCGCGCGAACTGGTCGGCTCGGATGTCAATTTGATTCACCGTCTGGCAAAGAATCATGTCAGCGAAGCGACAGGTTGGCACGCCTACATGATGCTCACCGAGCAGTGCCTTGACCATCTGCATTTGAATCTCGAAGGTACACACATCCAGATGGAGGAGTATGAACATCTCGGGGAGATAAAAACCTATAACACTGACCTGCATAAACGCTATCAGGAGATCACAGACACACGGCGCATCATGGTTGAAGAAAAGGACGCCGATATGATCATCCGCGTGGATTTTTCCACGCCTCCCGCTGTGACCTGGGAATGGATGATGGACCCGAACAAACGCAACCTTTGGGGCGGAGGTGTCACCTGGTCTGCGGCTGAGAGACCCAAAGGAAGGGCAGGCAAAGGGGCTGTCAATCACTGCGCGCACGGAAAAGGCGTCAGTACCGAGACCATCCTTGATTGGCGTCCGTTCGAATATTCAACATCCGAATCATACGAAAATGGAAAGAAGACCCTCTCTAAAACGACACGGCTTGAACCGCTTCCCAATGGCGGGACGCGCATGCATGAAACGGCGCAAATGCCCATGCCCCTGCCGCGTTTTTTGCGGCGCATTCTCGCGCAAGTGGCAATGACCTATGTATTTAAATACCCCCAAGCGCTCGCTAAAGCCGCGCAATTGGCAGAAGAAGAATTTGCAAAGGCGCAAGTGAATACGGAGTAAGACCGCCCAGCCAGTACGTTGTATAGCGAAAAAATGTAAAATTTGCAGTGAAACCTAATTCAAACAAACAGTCTCGAAGCATAATTGCCGCACAAATTCTTAACGTACTCTAATCGACTGGCGCTAGTTATGCTGTAAAATGTATTTACTCCGATGGGGAGTAGCGCCCGACTTTTTCGGGAAGAACAGTCGTCAAGACGGAAAGAGATTTCCCGGCTGTCTGAAAGAAAACGCAAGACCATCGCCTTCTAGGCGGTGGTCTTTTTTTATTATATCAACAGGAGAAAAAAATGTCAGAACGAACTTCACAGATTGTCCGTATTGGTCAACTGCAAGGCGCAAAAATAAAAATCAAAGAAGTTAAGAATGATGGCTTACATGAATATGTCACCATCGCCAACCGTGGAACGGTTACTCAACCAATGTCTGGTTGGGTACTTGCCAGCCTGCGCGGGCAGGCATTCTACCCATTTACAGACGATTTAATGTTTGAGCCCGGCATGATCGTGAAAGTTGAGAGCGGGCAGTTGGAACCGAAAAAAACACAAAAAGACTGGGGCGCCTTGAAAAATTTATTATGGACTATCGGCCAGGTCTGGAACAACCACAGCGATACGGCAATTTTGTTTGACGCAAATGGTTTGGAAATTGACCGGCTTTCCTATCCGCACGAGCGCGTAATGGGAAGCAGCGCCAACCGCCGAAAAATTTTGATAGACGGCGATGGCGGTTTTGAAATTGTTAACGATTCGACCCTCCGATCCAAAAAAGAAACCCGGAAATAGACCGGTGCGTTGACAAAATCATACAGAACAGATTGTCATTACTGTAATAACTACCTCATGTTACGCAGTGTCGTTCTGAGCGAAGCGAAGAACCTCTACGATTGTCACAGAGACCCTCACCTGCACTGCAACAAACGCAGTGCGGCGCAAGTGTCGCTACCGCTCAGGGTGACACGCCTAAAGTGCGTAAGGTGAGTAACTAACAGGAGAATACTCAAAATGGACTTTCTAGAAGAGCTATTTGAACTTGGCAGGCGCAAATATCAAAAAAGTGGCGGGGTCTTTCACGACAAAGACCATAAAGATCACGATGACGATGACGATGACGACAAGCGCCGTCAATATCCAACCAGGGCGTATCCCCAGGTAGTTGCATACCATCCGCAGACGCCCTCAAACCCTGTGACTTTATTATCCAGTAGCGTTTGTCGCAGGTGTTCCACGCAAACTGTTCAAGGCGCAAAATTTTGCCACGGCTGCGGAACAAGCACCGAGTTGATTTTGACTTGTGCCAGCTGTGGTTCGAAGTTGCCTGTCAACGAATCCCTCTGCACGCAATGTGGATATGGAAATTGATTACTGAAAAAGGAATTTAAAAATGACTACACAAAAGAAAAAACGTAAACGCGACATCGAGAAGAACTATCCCGTAAAACAGTTTGTCAAAAAACTGCGGCGTCTCGCTGACTGCATCGAGCAGGGACGGAAGTTTCAGATTCAGGTGGCAGGCGAGCGTATTTCCATACCGGCTACTGCCATCATCAACATTGAACACGAGCGCAGCGACTCTGCTGAAGAAATTGAGTTCCAACTCAAGTGGCTGCTTGAAAAGAAGTAGAGCCCTACGCTAAAAACGAGACTGTCAATCTACTCACGCGAAGCGACCGCCTTGATTTGCCTCTCGTAAACGTCTATTTCGGATTGAGTCTTCGCCCCCGCTTTGGACTTGCGCAACGCCAGCATTTGCAACCCATGCGCGCCAAGATTCTTTTAACGGAATTTAACGCGTTACAGATTTTGCTTTGATTTCTATTTTTACGGGCTTCTTTGGTTTGAATGATACTTTTTTGTGATTGCTCTTCTTTTCCATTTTTTTCAAATCCTCGTATATCGCTTGCAAGTCATAGTTAAATTTTGCGGCATACGCCTCGCGGTGTTTTCGGACTTCTTCGACAATTTCATCATTCCACATGGTTATATCTCTATTAACTCTTCTGGGGTGCAAATAATGGGCGGCTCATATCCGCGTTGACGACAGGCGTCGGTGATTGCATTTCGAATTGTCGCATTGGCAATGTGTTTGAGATTCCAAGTCAACAAATAATCCATGCCTTGAACAGTTGCAATGGCGATGTGGAGCGCGTCAGCCGCCGCCTTTTCAGGGACAAGCCCGTCAGCGACCAAGCCTTGCGCCAAAGCGACGGCTTCAGGCAATGTCTCAATTTCGGATAAGCCTTCAATTACCAAAAGTCTTTTTTCTACGGCTTCGTCGTCTCCTGAACTTGCTTCCTGAATAACGATTTGCGATATATACAGATCAAACTTATCACGGCGTTCATCCCACCATTCCTGCGTGGATTGTTGGTGGGCGGCGGTGATAATATCGCGGCTGGGACGTGACGTTAGATAGCTGATAACCGTTGTTTCAAGATAGACTTTTGGCTTAACACTATTCATCGTGGCATTTCATCTCCGCTTTTATTTTACACTCTTTCTTTCCACAATCTTGACCTCATCTTCCGCCACCCCATACAAGTCATACGACTTTCTACTTTCAAGACCTGACAGGTTTCCACAGAAGTCCGCTCAACCAGCATGACTTTGATTCACAGAATCCGAATCGTCTCGCGTCACGATAAAACGCTTCGACATGCTCCCCCTTTCGGGGACTTCGCAGTGCAGCGCCTGTCAGGTCTTGGGATTGGATCGTTTGGCTGGCATATTTTTTTCCTCATAAGTTTGGCATTGCAAATCCTGCCCCCACACTTCGACAGGCTCAGTGACCGCCCAGCCTCCCCCAAATGGGACATATAAACTTTTTATATTGACTGAATGTAACCTGTCCCATTTGGGGGAGGTGGCGAAGCCGGAGGGGGCAGTCCTAAAACCCTTCCGCCACGTACTCACCCCACACGCCCCTGAGCGTATTGCAAATCTCTTCGAGCGTGACGTTAGTTATCCTGTTTTCAGAAATCATGGTAGACCTCCTGCTTCCTCATAAATATCTTACGGAATTCATCAACTCTTCCGCCGTGACGTTTTCAAGCAGGTTCGTTACCTGTTGCTGTAATTTGCTGTGAGAAAGTATCCGCCTCACAACCCCAACAATTTCTTCATCTCTTGATTTACCTTCTCCATCAATTCATCTTCAAGCCGACCAATCTTTTTCGTGATACGCTGTTTGTCAATCGCGCGCAACTGAAAAACAAGTAAAACAGAAGAAACAGATAGCCCGTTTTTCTTTGACGGCTCGATCAAGATTGTATGTTGAAATCGCTGCGCTTTAAGATTACTCGTAAACGGAACGATCATGACTACAGAGAAGGATTCGCCACCCGCATCATTTTGCACCACCAGCGCAGGACGTATTCCCACCTGTTCGTGACCAGATTCATCCACAGGCTGCGGCAATTTGACAAGAACAATATCCCCGCGTTTCATTTCTTCAATCCCTTCTCGAAATTTTCGAGCGCTTCGTCGCTGGCAAGTTCCCATGCGGAAAATTCAGCGGAAAGTTTATCGCCTGTGATCTCCCGATATTTTTTCTCACCCAGTTTTTCCAGCAACATACGACGCGAGGCTTCTTCGGAACCTTCTTCGCGTTCCTTGTCAATCTCGGCGCGATGGACAAAGTAATAGCGCATGGCTTCATAGACCTGCGCCAAAGTAAGCTGAGGGAGGGTTTCCCTGACAATCACTTCGGGGGTTACTCCAATTAAAAAATAACCGACTAAAATCCGCACGTGAATTTTTGTGCCGCGAATCACCGCGCTGGAACCGCCAATGCCTTCGATAATTTCGATATTTGGAAAAGCCCAATCCAAATTTGACGTGTTTTCTTCTTCGGCAACATACTCGGCAGGTTGCTCGCGCACTTTTATCTCAGCGGACTCGGGCAGCGCAGCGTCAAAAGTCGTCACCAATGGATGGCTTGATTCTTGGAAGGGAAATTCTCTCGCGTAAAGTTCGACAGCCTCTTTCAAATTGGCGAGCGCTTCTTCGATGGTTTTCCCTTGGCTGGCAGTTCCCATTTCAAGGCAATCCGCCACATACCAGTTTTCATCTTCTTTACGAATGACTGCGGTCAAAGTTCGGATCATGTCAACTCCTGTATCGTAGCCGAATTATACCTCTGTACTAAAACCCTTCCGCCACGTACTCGCCCCACACGCCCCTGAGCGTATTGCATATCTCGCCGAGCGTGATGTCATGCTCTACACATTCAATGAACAGCGGCATCAAATTCTCTGTGCCATTTGCGGCAGTCACCAACTTCCCAAGCAACTCATCAACTACTCTCTGCTCTCTGCTCTCTCTTAATTCCTTCAACTTCGCCTTCTGTCCCGCCTCGATGGCAGGATCAACCATTAATCTTTCCAAACTTCTTTCTTCTTTTACTTCAAACGCATTCACGCCGACAACAATTTCATCTTTCTTTTCGATTGCCTTCTGCGCGGCATACGCGGCATTTTGGATCTCGTTCTGCATATATCCGCGCTCGATGGATTGCAGCGCGCCGCCCATCTCGTCTATTTTTGCGATGTAATCCAGCGCCTGTTTTTCGATCTCGTCGGTCAGATACTCGACCAGATATGAACCTGCCAGTGGATCAACCGAATCCGCGACGCCTGATTCGTAGGCGATGATTTGCTGCGTGCGCAAAGCGACGCGCACCGATTTTTCCGTTGGCAGCCAGAGCGCTTCATCCATGCTGTTGGTGTGCAAACTTTGCGTTCCACCAAGGACGGCGGAAAGGGCCTGTAATGACACGCGCACGACATTATTCTCAGGTTGCTGCGCTGTGAGCGTGGAGCCTGCCGTCTGCGTATGAAAACGTAATTGCCACGACGCGGGCTTCTGCGCCTTGAATCTTTCACGCATGATTCTTGCCCACATGCGCCGCGCCGCGCGGAACTTGGCAACTTCTTCGAGCAGATTATTATGCGCGTTGAAAAAGAAGGATAACTGCCCCGCAAAGGAATCGACGTTAAGGTCAGCCGCGAGGGCTGCCCCTACGTAGGCGATTCCATTTGCTAATGTGAACGCAACTTCCTGCGCGGCGGTCGAACCCGCCTCGCGGATGTGATAACCCGAGATCGAGATCGTGTTCCAATACGGGACTTCCTTCGCGCAGAACGAAAAAATATCCGTAATCAATCGCATGGATGGCGCAGGCGGAAAAATATACGTGCCACGCGCAACATATTCTTTTAAGATGTCATTCTGAATAGTACCGCGCAGTTGCTTCATATCCGCGCCCTGACGTTTTGCGACTGCGATATACATCGCCAGCAAAACACCCGCGGGCGCATTGATGGTCATCGAAGTCGAAACTTTATCGAGCGGAATCTGATCGTACAACTGCTGCATATCATGAATGGACGAGATCGAAACGCCGACCTTGCCCACCTCCCCCGCCGCGATGGGATCATCCGCGTCGTAGCCGATCTGCGTGGGCAGGTCAAACGCGACACTTAATCCGGTTTGACCTTGCGCCAATAAATATCGGTAGCGCTTGTTTGATTCTTCTGCTGTTGAAAATCCCGCGTATTGACGCATTGTCCAAAACCGCGAGCGATACATGGTCGGCTGAACTCCGCGCGTGTAGGGATATTCACCGGGGAAGCCTAACTTTTCTGTATAGGTTTCATCCGCTGGTTGAGTAGGGCGAGCGCTCTCCTCGCCCGTATCGAAACCACCAGCAGGCAAAGCAACTCTTGGAATTTCGATTCCTGCCGATGTTTCAAATTTTTCACGGCGCTCTTTGAATTTATCCAAAGATTTTTTTAACGTATTGTCTTTCCATTTATTGTATTGATCTTGAATGGTCATGGTGTGCACCTATTAGTGTGTAACATTTTTGAATCAGCGAATTAATTGTACTTCTTTTCACGCGCAGACCGCATGGATAAAAATCACAGTGTGCACGCAAAACATGTCAGGCCGGGGTTGCTCTCTGCGCCGTCCCCGGCGCAGGGTTTCCTCGCAAACCGCCGCCGAGGACGGCGGCTGGAGCATAGGTTAATGA
>VFKN01000031.1 GCA_009885525.1 Anaerolineaceae bacterium
AACGCGATCAATTCTTCTCGCGATAATTCTTCTATCCGTGCCTTGGCCGTCTCTGCTATCATGCTGCTTACAACACCGTTCTTCTCAAAAAGTCGTGAGCAGTTACAAGTGAGTTAATAATGGATCGCGCTGAGATTATCCAGTTTATCCGTGCTATGTGTGGCGTTGATCTGGCGGATGGTTCCCGTTAGACCGCGAATGACGAGGCTTTCGGTGGTGATGTGATTGCCGTGGTAACGAACGCCTTTGAGTAACTCGCCGTCGGTGATTCCAGTGGCGGCGAAAAAAACATCTTCGGATGAGACAAGATCGTTCATCGTCAAGACTTTATCGAAGTCATAGCCAGCTTCACGTCCGCGGCGGAGTTCGTCTTCATCGCGCGCGAATAATTTGCCTTGAATCTCCCCGCCCATTGCGCGCAACGCGCACGCGGCGAGCACGCCTTCGGGCGTGCCGCCAATGCCGAGCAAAACGTCCACCCCTGAATCGGGCTGGGCGGTCATCAGCGCAGCCGCGACATCTCCATCAGGAATCTGACGAATACGCGCGCCAGCTTTGCGAATCTCTAAAATCATCTCATCGTGGCGCGGGCGATCCAAAATAATGATGGTCAAATCTTCCACTTTCACGCCTTTTGCTTTTGCGATGGCATGCAGGTTTTCAGTAATAGACCATTCAATATTAATCTTGCCTTTGGCCTCAGGACCCACAACGATTTTATTCATATACAAAAACGGACCGGGATCATACATTGAACCACGTGGAGCAACAGCCACTGTAGCAATTGAGTTCGAGCGCCCAAACGCAAGCGGGCGCGTCCCGTCAATGGGATCCACAGCCACGTCCACATCCGGAGCTGAACCGTTGCCGACTTTTTCGCCATTGAACAACATCGGGGCTTTGTCCTTCTCCCCTTCGCCGATGACGATGATACCGTTCATATCCACTGTGCTGAGAACGAGCCGCATCGCATTGACCGCGGCTTGATCCGCGCCCTCTTTATCTCCGCGTCCCATGAAACGGCCCGCCAGCATTGCAGCGGCTTCAGTCACACGCGCGAGTTCAAGCGCAAGGTTTCGAGTAGGGGTAGCGCCAAGTACTTGCATGATAGCCTCCGAAATTTATAGGATGAACCAATGGATAAAGTAATAGCCGATCATTGCGCCCCATAACCACGAATCAATACGGTCGAAAAATCCGCCATGACCGGGAATGATATCGCTTGAATCTTTAATCCCCGATTGACGTTTGATCATGCTTTCCCCGAGGTCGCCCAAAGTTGGCAGCGCGCCCATCAGGAAACCGATCAGCGCACCTTGAAGAAGGGTAACGTCACCGGTAAGACCGCCATACGTAGAGAAAGCATAGGCAAAGAAAACACCTCCAACTGTCCCGGTTACAACACTGGCGATATATCCTTCCCAACTTTTCTTCGGACTGAGACGCGGCGCGATTTTGTGTTTGCCGTAGGCAACACCGATTGAATACGCGCCCGAATCCGCAAGCCAGAGTGACATCATAACGAGCATGAACCACCAGCCGCCATCGTGAAGATTGCGCAGGTCGAAGAAATACGAACCGATCCAACCGATGTAAACCAACGCGGTGACCGTGATAGAAAAATCAAGCGCGGCTTGATCACTGCCGCGCTCGTAGTCAAAAAGATGATATGTCAATGCGACCAGGATCATCGCTTCAAAAACAGGTAACGCATATTGTGGGAAGAAAGCGCGCATGACCGTGATGATTGCCACACCGCCGACTGTGATGTGCATTTGCGGTTCATGCTTTACAGCGCGGAATAAATTCACATACTCCCACGCCGCACCGATGAGAAATGTGCCCATCAGTAAATAATAAAGGATGCCGCCAAAAATAATGGCAGGCAATCCGATAACAGCTAACAAAAGAGCGGTGACAGTCCTTCTACGCATTTGATTCCTGCAACTCGCCGGAGGATACTTTCCCATAGCGTCTGTCTCGCTGGGCAAATGATTCTAATGCGCGGCGATATTCCGCCTTATCAAAATCGGGCCAAAAGGTCGGCGTGATATACCACTCAGAATACGCGGCTTGCCAGATGAGGAAATTGCTTACGCGCAACTCACCCGATGTGCGGATGATCAAGTCAGGGTCAGGCACATTTGCCGTAAACAAATATTTGCTGACCAGTTCATCGGTCACTTCATTTGCAGGGATGCCGTCTTTAATAATTTTTTGGATCGCATATACGATCTCATCACGCCCGCCATAATTGAATGCGACATTCAAAACCAGGCGGTCATTGTTCTTTGTCAAGTCAATTGCTTTGAGAACTTTTTTCTGGATGCGCGGATCCAAGCCCTCTAATCGTCCGATGTGGCGCAGTTGCACACCCTCATTGTTGAGCTCGTTCAGTTCGCGGTCAATCACATCCTGCAAGATAAGCATCAACCCTTTCACCTCTTCGGGTGGACGCCCCCAATTTTCAGTGGAAAAAGCGTAGATGGTTAAATACTTGACGCCAAATTCCACTGTCGAGCGGATAATGCGGCGCAGGTTTTCGGTCCCAGCCTTATGACCCGCCAGGCGCGGCAAACCGCGCTGAATGGCCCAACGTCCATTGCCATCCATGATCATGGCAACGTGTTGGGGAATCTTTTCAATAGGAACGCTTAAGGGGGTGTCAGTCATTGTAGGTTAAGAAGACAACTACACTTCCATGATCTCTTTTTCTTTGGAATAGCCGTGTCTTGCAACTTCTTCAACGAACTTATCGGTTAATTTCTGAAGGTCTTCTTCACCGCGTTTCAGATCGTCTTCGGTGATCAGTTTTTCTTTTTCGTATTCGCGGATGTCGTTGTGCAGGTCGCGGCGGATGTTGCGAATCGCCACGCGGGATTCCTCGAGGCGGTGATTCATCTGCTTGACGAGATCGCGGCGGCGCTCCTCATCGAGTGGAGGCAAATTCAAGTGGATGACTTTTCCATCAGAGTTGGGATTCAACCCGAGATTGGAAGCGCGGATCGCTTTTTCGATATCCTTGATCGAAGCCGCGTCGAAAGGCTTGATCATCAAAGAACGCGGCTCGGGCACGCTGATCGAAGCAAGTTGTTTCAGATGAGTTGGGGTGCCATAATATTCAACAGAAAGTTTTTCCACAAGTGCGGGGCTGGCACGGCCCGTGCGGATGCCAGCGAGATCTTCTGAAAGGGAATGGATCGCGCCGCTCATACGGGTTTCAGCATCTTTCAATAAGTCTTTAATTTCTTCAGTGCTCAAGATCTTCCTCCTACCGCTTATTGTATAAATTACCAAACTTGCTGGAATGAATTATGGGAATAAAACGTAATTCAAGATTGGCTGTTTATGCGGCACTCTGTAAAAATGATTACTATACAAGGATACCTTAAAACAAGAATTTATGCTATGGGGTTGATAAAAAAGGAGAGGGAATGCAAAAAATTGAGAGACTCTCAATTAACAAATCTTTCCTCTTTCATCTTTTGAACAAAGATGAAAGAGGAAAGAAATTTCCTGGATGAATTAAAAAACTAGCTGACCAATGTACCTATTGATTCACCGCGTAATGCGCTTATTAAAGCCTTTTTGTCCCAAAAATTCAAAACGAGGATGGGAAGGTTGTTTTCCATACAAAGCGTTACCGCAGTGCTATCCATCACGGTTAGACGGCGATTCAGAAAATCCATATATGTCATATGATCAAATTTCTTTGCGCCCAGGCTTTTCTTCGGGTCTGCGTCATAGATGCCGTCCACTTTTGTGGCTTTGATTACCGCGTGTGCGCCGATCTCAGTAGCGCGTAATGCCGCAGCTGTATCTGTTGAAAAATATGGATTACCGGTGCCTGCGCTGAATATCACAACGCGCCCTTTTTCCAGATGGCGAATTGCGCGGCGCCGAATATAAGGTTCTGCAATTGCACGCATCTCGATTGCAGACATAACTCTTGTGTATACACCGGCGCGTTCAAGCGCATCCATTACAGTAAGTCCATTCATTACGGTTGCCAGCATCCCCATGTAATCTGCTGTGGCACGATCCATTCCATGTTCAAGCCCTTGTTTACCGCGCCACATGTTACCGCCGCCGATTACGACCGCCACTTCAACGCCCATTTCGTGGACTTCTTTTATGCGGCTGGCAACAGATTCGGCTTCATCCACATCAATGCCAAATCCCAATTTACCGCTCAGCGCTTCGCCGCTTAACTTGAGCAAAATACGTTTATATTTTAATTTAGCCATTCATGCCTCCAAATTCATTATTATATAAAAAAAGCCAACCCGAAGGCTGGCTTTTAATGCTTAGTCTTATTTCGTGCTTTCGCCCAACTCCCAACGCTGGAAGCGGCGGACGATCACACTTTCGCCGATCGCGGCGATGTTTTGCAGGATTAGTTTTTCAATGGTCATAGATTCGTCGCGGATATAGGTCTGACGCATCAAGCAAACTTCATCTTTATATTTCTCAAGGCGGCCCTCAACGATCTTGTCCATCATCTTCTCGGGTTTGCCTTCTTCGACGGCGCGAGCGCGGGCAATGCCAGCTTCATGTTCAAGGTCAGCAGCGGGGATCGATTCTGCGGTGATGTATTTGGGGGAACTGGCTGCAATCTGTAAAGCGATCTCATGCGCAAGGATGCGGAACTTTTCCGCGCGGGCAACGAAATCGGTTTCGCAGTTAATTTCGACCATCACGCCGACGCGTCCATTGCCGTGGGAGTACATTTCCACGACGCCGTTGGAGGCATCACGGTCGGAGCGCTTGGCGGCGGTTGCCATTCCTTTTTCACGCAGCCAATCAACAGCCTTTTGATAATCACCATCGGCTTCTTGTAAGGCTTTGCGGCAATCCAACATGGGAGCGTTGGTCGCGCCGCGTAATTCTTTGATCATCTGTGTTGTTATTTCCATTTCACTATCCTTACTTTCTTTCGTCTTGAAATTCTATTCTGCACTTGCAGAAGCATCTGTGCTTGCGGGAGTCTCAACAGGAGCGTCGGCAACTACATCGGTGTGGCTGACGTTCATTTTTGCCAAAGTGGCTTCGCCCAACAAGACATCATCGCCGATTTCTTCCTGGTCGGTTTCGACAATGGGCTTGCGGGGTCCGCGTTTGGGCTTGCCATCCGATTTTGCTTCTGCAGCCTGTTCGGGTTCTTCTTCCTTGCGCATGGCTTTGCCTTCGAGTATCGCATCAGCGACCTTGGAGACAAGCAACTTGATGGCGCGAATGGCGTCGTCGTTGGAAGGGATGACATAATCCACGTTTTGCGGGTTGCAGTTGGTATCAACCAAAGCAACGATCGGGATCTTAAGCAGGTTGGCTTCGCGCACGGCAGCGTCTTCGCGTCCCACATCAATGATGAAGAGCAGATCGGGGCGGCGCTTCATGATGCGCGCGCCGGATAAACGAGTTGACAAGCGGGTAATGTCGCGCTGAATGAGCAAACCTTCCTTCTTGGTGAGGCGGCTGATTTCATCGGTGTCGCGCACTTTTTCAAGGCGTTCCAATTCTTGAATACGTTTGAACATGGTGGTCCAGTTGGTGAGCATACCACCCATCCAGCGCTCGGTGACGTAAGGCATACCGCAGCGGGCGGCTTCTTCGGCTACAGTCTCTTGTGCCTGGCGTTTGGTACCGACAAACAAGATATTGCCGCCATTCGCAGCGACATCGCGGATGACGTTATAGCCCTGATTCAACAACTTGACAGTCTGTTGCAGGTCTATGATATGAATACCGTTACGTTCGGTGAAGATGTACGGTTTCATACGGGGATCCCACTTGTTGGTGCGATGTCCGAAGTGGACGCCGCTCTCAAGCAGGGCTTTCATGGAAATGACAGCCATTGTAGTACTCCTTGTTTTTTCCATTCCCAACGCGCAAATGATCCTGGCGTGGAGTGGAGTGAGTTTAGCGGGGATGTGAACCCGCTCAGGGACGCTTTTTGCCCGTCCCAGGCAAGATGTGCTCTTTTCAGAGCGACTGGATTATAACACAAAGAAAAAACGTATCTTCTCAATATTTCGGGGTAACTATTTTTGAGCCTCACCAAATATGGGAAGAAAAGCCATTCTTTCGACTTTCTTGGCATATTTAGCGCAGCCATTTTGTGGCTA
>VFKN01000063.1 GCA_009885525.1 Anaerolineaceae bacterium
ACCTTGTTATTCTATGCGGTCATTCGCAGCCTCAATTTGAGAAATATCTCTGTCCCGGCAAGCGTTACCAACTCATCTGAAATTTTACACACTACTTGACATACTACCGTTTTCATAGACGGGATTCCGCTCCTGGTGGAAGTAACCGTCCGCGTCCATCAGCCCCGTGGATTGATCGCGCGTGGAGATGGGTCCCCACCGGTAGGAATCCCATTCCGCGTTGAGCGTCGCGTGGACGCCCATATCCATTTCCGGATTTTCGCGGCACATCTGCGCGACAGCGGGGAACCACGCGCATGGAACCATGACCGCGCCGGATGTGATCGTGCCGAAATTCCATAAATCTTTGTACGCTTGAATTGATGCGTGGCACATGCCAATATCGTCCGCGTGGATAATGACGAGGCGGTCGCTATCGGAGTAGCCTAATTTTTTGAGCAGGGGATTTGGTGTCATATTATGTATACCGTTTTTCTTTATTTACCTGTTCGGGCGCGCAGGTCGAGTCGCCGATGACTGTGCTCTTCATATTTTGACGACTTTTCCTGTTTTGCTTGATTTGTATGCCGTATCAAACTCTGTGGAGAATGTTCTTTGCGTGGAAATTCAAATCCTGATTCAACAACATCTATTCTTTCTTCTTTAATAAATATTCTTCGTAAGGTGAATTCGTAGTCAATAGCGCTGTTAAAAGTTTCCAGGTCTTCTGCAGGGACGGCACAAATAACCGCTCGTCAGGTGAGTGCGGATTTTCGATCGTAGGGCCGAGTGAAATTGTATCCAGTCCGCCGCAGCGTTCGCTGAGAATGCCGCATTCGAGTCCGCCGTGCGCGAGTTCAACTTTTGGTTTTACCCCAAATTCAGACTCGTAGATTTGTATGCAGCTCTTAAGCAGGAGTGAATCCATGTTTGGCTGCCAGGGTGGGAATATTTTTGTTCTCTCGGTTTTTGCGCCAGCCAGCCAGGCAATTGACTCAACCCAGGTTGTAATTTCTTCCAGCCACGACAAAGATGAACTGCGATGATTCGAAATGATGAACATGCCGTCATCTTTTAATTCCATAATGCCGATGTTGTTTGAAGTTTCTACAAACCCGGCAATCTCTGCCGACATGGCTGATACTCCGTTAGGCAATGCCATCAGCGCTTGAAGCGTTTTCTCTGTTTCTGCATTGCTGATCGCATTAATTGCCCCGTCATTTGTCTCGGTCAGCGTGATGGATAATGTCTTTTCAGTAATTGCATATTCTGTTTGGATCGCCGAGACAATCTCAGAAAATTTTTCGCGGCATACTCCAGCTGATTCTTTCGCGCAAACGAATATGGATTCTGCGTCGCGCGGAATCGCGTTGCGCGCTGTCCCGCCTTTAATCGCAGCTAAACGGATGGGTGCGTCTCTTTGAATAAAATTCAGCACGCGCCCGATAAGTTTATTTGCCTTTGCGCGATTCTTGTTAATGTCTCCGCCTGAATGCCCGCCTTGCAGCCCGCTGACTTTGAGCTCAAATGCAATTTCTTGCGCAGATTGTATTTCCCATGTTGTTGGGATCGTAATGAAAACACTGCCCCCGCCTGCGCAGCCAATGGTAAACGAACCTTCTTCTTCCGTATCCAAATTGATCAATGTTTTTGCAGAAAGCAGGCTGGGATCGAGATTATCCGCGCCGACGAGACCGAGTTCTTCTTCAACCGTAAATAACAATTCAAGTGCTGGATGCAATACGCTTTCATCTTCAGCCGCTGCCATCATCAATGCGATCGCAATTCCGTTGTCTGCGCCGAGTGTTGTTCCGTTTGCCTTGATCCAATCCCCATCATGAACGACTTGAATTGGGTCGCGCATGAAATCATGCTTTGAATCAGGCGTCTTCTGCCAGACCATATCCAGATGACCTTGCAGGATAAGCGGCTCCGTTGATTCGCGCCCTGCGCTGGCTGGGATATAAATAACGAGATTTCCCGCCGCATCTGTCCTGGATTTGAAGTTACGAGCTATTCCCCAATCTATCAGCCATTGCCGGATTCCAGCCTCATATTTCGTGCCGCGCGGAATGGCGGAGATTTCTTCGAAACGGGAGATAATAAGATTTGCAGGGTTCATTGTGATCCTCTTTGTTTTCGCTGTGATTTTCCACGAGATAGTTTAAGGCACAATTAATGTTTGGTAAATACTCAATGGGAGTAATTTCTGCGGGAAATTCTCCCAGCGTTGATGGATTTATTGTATCTAATTGTGCTGTTTACATAAAATATATATTTACGATATAATACAAAAAATGTAACTGCTCAGCCATGTCATTGCGAGGAGGGCGATCTTCCCGACGAAGCAATCTCATGGTGCAAAGGGATTGCTTCGGACAAAAAACAAGAGCGTCCTCGCAATGACATCTGAGTAGTCACCAAAAAATGTAATTTATGTATTATAAAAAACTTTATAGCCTCTTAAAAATCTACTCTCTACCATACATACACCTCATAAAGCAGAAGATTGTTTTGGCAAAAATTACTTTGTGGGGATGTTTATATGGTAGGGAATTTTTTAAACATGGAAATCCACGCGCCAGCCTCTTGTGCGTGAGATTGTAGTCAAATTTAGTTGTAAATGAAGCGTTGTCTGCTCTTGTACAAGAGCCGCATTCGGCAATTGTGACGGGCTAAATCCCAACTCGAATATTGATCAGGCTGACTTTTTAGTATGGGTAATTTTCAGAGATGACCCATTTTTAAAGTTTCAGCAAAGTCTGAATTAAACACTTAGAGGTAAAGCAATGGAACTGTTAATTGTCGAGAAAAATGGCTGGTCAAAACCGGTAAAAATAAACCGGGCGATTACCCGCATCGGCAGTGCGTCCTCGAATGACATCCAATTGCAGTCCGCGGAAATTGCCTCAGTTCACCTCCAAATCCTTTATTCCACCAATTCAGCATCCAGTTGTAAAGTCGTTAATCTGGCACATGAAATTACAGCCAGAGTGTCGCGTGAAATACGTCAGCTGCCTCCTTACGCGGCGGTTGATATTCGCGACGGCGATGAGATCCTGTTTGACGATTATTCGATCACCTTTCGTTTGCCCCTGTCTGCTGATGTAATGCAATCCGCCACGATGATCGATGCATCACTGTCTTTCGCGGATGCCGTTTTACGGCCCGGGTTTGCGACAACAGGTCTGTTAACCATTAAGAACGCCGGTAAGCGATCCGCCTGCCAATTCATGGTAGATCTCAATGGTTTGCCAGCCGATTGTTTTCAAATTGATCCCATTCCACTGATGTATTCAGGGGCGGAAGAGGAAGTGCGTATCCGGATATTCCATCGGGTTCTCTACCCGTTGGCCGGACTTCAAAAGTTAGTCTTAAAAGTTAGCGCACCGGAAAGCTATCCGGGCGAGGAATTAATTATCCAGCAGGGTATTTATATTGCTCCGGTTTTCAAGCACACGCTCGAACTAGTTGACGATTTAAGCGCCGCCGCAAAACTACAGGAACAGGCGAAGACTTCCGACGCTGTCGCTGCGGAGCATTTGCACCAGCAGCAGCCTACTCATGTAGCGGTCATTGAATCCGTTGGTACCCAGCCGGACATAAACGAGTCCGGCGATTCAAAGTTCATGCCGGTGGCTATTCCCGCAGCCAGACCATTGGAAGATATCTTCTCCAACTCTCCGATGCAGCAGGAAATCTATGAGCGTCCCGCGCCAAAGAAAGCCGCGCCGGATATTTCCAAATTGAAAATTATGCGCGCACCAGTGGATGATGAGGAAGACGCAGTGTTAATATCTGCGGCGGTTCCTGCATCTGTGCCATTGGAAGAAGTCGTTTCCGATCCTCCAATGCAGCAGGAAATTCTGGAGCGTCCTGCGCAACGGGAATCTGCGCCGGATATTTCTAAATTAAGAATTATGCGCCCACCAGTGGATGATGACGAAGATGCCGCGTTAATATCGGCGGAGGTTTCCGCATCTGCGCCATTGGAAGATGTTGTTTCCAACCCTTCGACGCAGCAGGAAGTCGTGGAGCGTTCCGCGCCAAAGAAAACCACCCCGGTTATTTCCCGACCTGTGCCGGATATTTCCAAATTGAAAGTTATGCGCGCGCCAGTGGATTATATCGATGATGATGCAGCGCCAGCGGCAGCGATCGTGGAAAATGCCGAAGTCAAGCCTGTGGTGCAGCAGGAATTACCTGATCGTCCCGCACAAAAGCAATCTAACGCGGCTGCTCCTCAACCTGTGCTGGATGTTTCCAAAATGAAGGTTGTGCAGGGTCGGGCAGATGCCGATAATTTTTGGGACGAAAAAAGATGATGAATATGTCTGGAGTAGATCTTATGGATTGGAGCCAGCTGGCTTTGAAAATATTATTGACGGGTATCTTATTTATTATTTTAGCTGTCATTTGTATATTGCTGATCACCCGTATTCAACGGTGGCTGACTGTTGAAAATAAACGCGAACATATCGTCAAGTTAAGCAATCAGGGCAATTTTACGAGTGTTTTTAACCTATCGGTTGTTTCAGTTGAACAGATATTCAGTTTCAAGTTTTTGTTGAATGATATTCCCTTAATTGCCGTACCTCAAACCGAGATTTCACAGTCCCTTTCGGATGACGTAAATACGACTCCATCAGAGCAGCCTGTGCAGAAGAACACGACAGAGAAAAAGGCAGAGATTAAAGCGGATAAAAAGACCAGCGCCGCGGGCGGGCTTGTCAAGGGCGGGCAGGCTGTGGCGGCCAAGGCCGGTATGCTTGCTTCTTTTATGAGCACTCTGGCGTCCTTACTGCCCGGCAATTTGGGCAGTAATTTGCGCACCCAAAGCGAAACTTTAAGAGGGGCACAGTCGAGTGCCCAAACTGTGGCACAGGCTCCGGTAAATGCCCAGCGCAGGGCGGAATCACTTCAGCAGCAAGGCGGCAAACTGAGCGGGGCAAAGCCTGCAGCCACAAAAACTGGCAACCCGCCCAATGTCAATGTCCAGCAGCCCGAAGCGCATTCTTCCGCTCCTACATTTGTACATTCACAATCTGAGCGCCAGATGTTAACTGCGGCAAGAAAAGTGACGCCGGGTGTTTACATGGTACAGACTCAGCCTGTGGAACCGGGCGCCGATCTTTCGCTGATGCTGCGGATTGAGGCATTAAAGCGAAGCCGCCCAGACGGCACTTTTGCCTATACACTGAGTTCGCAACAGCTGCCGGTGGAAACGCTGGAAGGGGAGCTGCCGCCTGTTATCAAACAGGGCGTTCTTTATTTTTCCCATATTCACATCTGGCGCTATTGGCTGGCGCCTGTTGTCAATCTTCTTGTTATTGCCACTTTGCTGTCCACGTTAATTTTTATAGTCAGGTTTATTTGGAACTAATTGCATACAAAAGGATATTATTATGATAGAGCGCAATGTTCGAGATGGAAATAATTCAAAGGAGTTGGACTTTGACCAACCTGTGGTAAATATTGGCAGTCATCCGGAAAACGATATTGCTATTGTCGGGCAGGGAATTTTGCCTTTTCACGCGATGGCCTTTTTACAGGATGGCGCATATCATCTGACGTGTCTATCGCCGGAGGCCCAGATCAGCGTAGATGGCGCGGCGGTTAATGGTGAAAATATTATCCTTGCCGAACGGCAAAACGTGATGATCGGCGATTACGCGATTTCCTTTCAGCGTAACGGCACGCCTACCAGCATGCATGCTTCCGTATCCATGCGCGGCGCAGGCAGCGGCATTAAAAGTAAAAGCGCGGCACCGGTATCCGCCAATTTGGGAAATGAAATCCTGGTGAATGTGATCTCGCGTTTGTCGGATGTCGAGGTTGGCCAAAGCGCATCTTATGAATTGGAAGTAGTAAACGCTGGCCCTATCGTGGCTGGTTTTTCCATCAGTTTAGAGGGTGTTCCAGATGATTGGATCGAGATCGCTCCGCGCACCTTCAAGTTAAATGAAGGTCAGCGCGCAACGGTCAGACTCACGGTTACGCCTCCCAGAGATCCAGGCAGCTCGGCAGGAAAGCATCCCTTGAACGCGGTTATTTCTTCCTCCAACTATGCCGGTCTCCAGGTTGCTGTGCCGCTTGACCTGTTCATTCAACCCTATTATGAGTTCAGCCTGGGGAATCTTTCGCCAAAACAGCAGAATATTTTCTGGCGGAGGCGGTTCGGGGTGGCCAAACTGCCGATTACAAATCTGGGCAACGGCGCAGCCGATTTCACCACTTCCGCACTGGATGATGAAAACGGATGTTCGTTTGATTTTCAAGTCAGCGATGAGCTGCAACTTAACCGTCAGGCGACCTTCAATGTGCCGGCAGGTTCCACTATGACTTTGCCGATCGAGATTACCCCGCTTAAGCGGCCGGTTTTTGCCATGCGCAGCAAGCGCTATCAATACACCACAACTGTGCAAGTGACCCAACAGGCAGTTTCCCAACAGGTCGTCAGCGGGTCTGTAACCAGTTATCCTTTGTTTGGCTGGTGGAGCATTGTGTTGAGTGTGATGGCTCTTCTGTTAGGCATTTTTATTTTGGTTCAACCATACATTCGAAATTATAGTGTTGTGGCAGGTAAGGATGTGATCGAGTTGGGTGACACCACTAAGCTGGAATGGGCGGTTTCACCCTTTGCTACCCGCGTGAATATCTCGAGCATAGATCAAGCCATTGCTTATGGGCAAACCTCATTGACTGTTGCTCCCAAGCAATCGACCACATACGAACTCGTAGCCGGGAACTGGCTCTCCGGTCTGCTCGGTCTGGATAGGAAGGGGATCAAAACTGTGTTGGTTGTCCCGCCTTCCCCAACGGTCAATGTATTCGAAGTGGACAACACGAGGGTTGCGAGGGGCAAGGCGGTTAATGTTCGCTGGTCTGTCACGCAGGCAGATAAAGCCATTTTGACCATCGGCGGCGTGGTCTACGAATTGCCTCCCGATAAGTTCAGCGGTGAGCAGTCGGTTGTGCTCGACAAGAATTCGCTGGTCACCCTGGATGCGCGCAATGCCAGCGGCAGTGAATTGCGCAGCTATTATATTAATGTTGTGGATCCTAATATTATTGTCAATAAATTTATTGTTTGGGTTAGACCGCAGGCTTCCTTAGCAGGCATCCCTAGCCAGCCTTCTTTGGTTTCATTTTTAGCGGATCAACTTGCGAAATTTTCCATATCGCACAAGGCTGCGCCTATTCTCAATCCAAGTCCATTGGCTTTGGGCGCTCCAGCGGCGGCAGATAACTTTACCGAAAGATATGTCGAACTCGTTTCAGATAAATCCAGCGATTCGGGCTACCGCGTGGAGTTTTACCAACCAAAACGCGAGCTTGCAAAGGGCGAGCAGGTGATGATCCAGTGGGATGTACAGGGTACGGATGCCGACACCGTACAGATTGCGCCTTTTACCGATGTGCTGCCCAATATTGGTGAACAGCCATTCTTCCCGCAGGAATCGATGAACTTTGTTCTGACTGCCCAGAGCGGCGAGAAAAAAGGATTATTTATGCTGCCCGTGGTGGTCTTTGATGGTGCGCCGCCCGTAGCGCCCAAGATCGATATTTTTAAAGCATCGCCCATGAGTATGACCGGCGGGCAAAATGTCCAATTTGCCTGGTCTGTATCTGGCGAGTGGACGCGGATACAGTTGACGAGCGGTAAAGGCGTGGTTGCAGATAATATGAATCCGGAAGGTTTCAAGACTGTCAGTGTGACTCAAAGCGATACTTTTGTCTTGAAGGCTTGGAATGGCACACTGAGCAGCAGCTCGGCGCTTGATATAACGGTTAACCCTTCCTTGATCGAGACGCCGCTTAAAATTACAAGCGTTTACCCGACGACCGGCATATTTGTGACCGGCGATAAAATTTCTGTTACAGTCGAGTTCCCATCCCTCTCATCCGATGACCCAGCTCCAACAGGGACTGTCATTGTTTCAGACGGGCAATCATCCTGTACGTTTACCTTACCGGTGAAAACCTGTAACTTGATTTTCACCACGCCCGGTTCAAAAAGACTGACTGCCAGTTATGGCGGCGATACGATCTATGTTCAAACTGAGTCTGCTAAATTCCCAGCCTCTCCAGCCGTGATCCTGGTGACCAGCGCCACAGTGGAAATGCTGCCCCTGTACTTTACGCTTAATTCGGCAACGACCCCTGCCTCTGCTGGTACCAGCATCTCTGATATTACCGCGTCACCCCTGTCGATGGATGTGAGCCTCTATATAAAAGTGCAGGTAAAGCCAGTCAGCAGTGTTCTGCCGTCTGACCTATTTTCCAGAATTAAATTTTCTTTGTGCGATCAAAATACTCAGGGGATTGTGCTCCTTGCCACCTGCCATTTAATTACGCAGGCTACTGTAACTGTAGACTCTACCGGAAACAGCGGTGTGGCAGCCATCATCATTCCCAGTTTCCCCAAGCAATATCTGTCCACAGGGAAACGCGCTTTCCTGTTTGAGTATCGGCACGATAATGACGCGCTTATCCCTGCCACTTTGCCTCAACCAAATGTGAACTTTGGCAAAATGAGAATCGCGTTGGGTTTCCCATTCTGCACAGACCCGATTACTCCTACAGGTTGTGAAGTGGGCGGTACAGATACCACTGTGTCAAGCATCACCTTTGATATTAATAAGGCGGATGGCACACCGCTATCCACTGATCTTCTAACGCCAGATGCGTTATTCACAGTGTTTGATGATGTCGGCGGCACAGCTCCGAACCACACCTGGGCTTGTTCCGTCATTACGCAGGGAGGTGCTTATAAGCTTGCTTGCAAAGCGTCGCTTGTGTACACAACAACGGCTGGATACACTTTCAAAAATTCTCAGAGCAAAAACTATTACATGGGGAGTAATAGTCAGCTGTCTTTGTTTACGGGAACTCCGTTCAAAATAGTCCGTAAAGCGGCTACGCAAGTCTCACTTGACTCCATCAATACTGCCAAGGTGGGTCAGACCATAACGCTGACTTCTGCTTCCGGCGGAATCGTTCACTTGCTTGATGCCAGCGGCAATCCGCTCTCCGGTGCGGCATCAAATAAGTTGACGATAACTTTTAGCGACCCCGCTTTTTTTGGGGTTTCCAATGCGGGCCCCACTACCTGTTTGGCAAATGCAGGCGTGCTGACAATTTTCTCCTCCACGAATTTATGTAATATCTATTTTAAGAAGCAGGGAACAGTCTCGCTCACGTTGAACTTTCTTGGTGATGGCAATTATTATCCCAGTTCAGCGCCCAGTATTTCTGTTACGGTTGGCAAGCAAGATGGGCTTACCGCCACCTGGCAGTATATTAAAACTGGAAGCATTACCTACAGTGACTGGGATATTACAAGCTGGAAGCCTGCGCCTGAAAAATTATCCTTCCGAATTCTTTTGGGCGGGCCCGCAGACTTTGATATGAATACGCTCACCGGGCAAGTTCTAAACATACCCTATGTGCTTATTAAAGTCCCGCCAGGCATTGGAACATGTAACGGCGGCGGGTCAAGCGCATTTGCTCTCGTGATTAAAAAATCGGGCTCGGATTATTTTGCTAATTCAAATCTGGATTGCTCGATTGCGGGAATAGAACTTTTACTTGGCCCATTGGCGATTGGTACCGGCACCGATTTTACTTTCGCGACAAATCAATCTCTCAGTAAACCCCTGGTTATTGCCGACCGTCCCACTGTAAACCTGACTGTTGCCATCACGCGCGTTGCTGGTATGGACAATACGATTACAGGCACTGCCCTCAAGCCGCTCTTCGCAGGGGAGAAGTACACGTTTGCATTTACCGCTGGCACCCTGTTTGCAGATGCTTTCACGCCTCCAGCAACCATTCAGGGGTCAATAAACTATTACACAGCTAACACGGAAATTAAAATTGACCTGCCCCCGCAATTGGAAGCGCTGATTGATTGGACACAATCCGATTGCGAAAGTTCGACGGGCGCCAACGATCTTTTTGTCAAGTTGAGTACGGCTACCATTCTTCAGACTTTTGGATATGCTGAGAGTGGTACAGGCATTCATGACATTCAGGTTTCGAACACACCTTGCACGCTGGTTTTCAGATTGGATCAGCTTAGCAGCTACACGTATACACCCGGACCTGGCGAACTGGCAAAATTCACTATCAGCCCGACATTAACTGCTCCCAATTATACGTACATAACCTATGCTGCCACCCAGCAGTATACATTGAATGGCTTGGGCCGGCAGGCTGTTAGCGCGGTTTTTTCACCTGCGTATTTCAGTAGCACTCCCCCGGGCCCGGCAGATGTAGGCGTAAAAGGAGATGCGGATAAGACGATCAGTATGACACTGACCCCCACCAGCGGCGTTGCGGGCAGCAGCCTTTCCCCCTTGAATACAGGCATAGCCTACACTCAACAGGTTTCCTTATCTTCGGCGGCATCCACCTGCACGGGCATGGATCTTGTCCCTGGCAGCATTAGTAGTTCTACAATTGCCACCGCCATTCTAAAATCTCCCGCCGTCTCTTGTTCCGGCGCCTCTATGACGATGAACTATTTGGGCAACGAGTGGTTCCTGCCAATCCCCGGTTACGCCACCATTAGTTTCACCAATCCACCTGCTACCACTACGACTATCACTGCTCCCGCAACTGGTTCAAGTTTCACTCATGGTGCCACGGTCACTTTCTCTGCCACTGTTGCCGGAACTGGAATACCAACTGGGACAGTTGAATTCATATCTGATAAAGTTGGGTCTCTCGGAGCTCCTATTCCTCTAGCGGCTGGTACCGCGTCTTTAACAACTTCGGCGCTTTCGGTAGCCACTCATTCGATCACAGCTGTATATCTTTCGAATAATAGTACCTCTTTTGGCTCCAGTACATCTACCCCTGCAACATCGGTCACGATCAATCCGGCAGCTACCAATACATCCCTTACCTCGTCCCCGATCCCTACCAGTTGGACGACAAGCAGCCCTGTGACATTTACAGCAACGGTAACGCGGAGCACCTCACCAAACGCCGGTACACCGGTTGCTAGTATCGGCTCAGTAGACTTTTACGATGGCGCCAATAAGATCGGTACAGATACTTTGAATGCTAGTGGTATAGCTCAGATCGCAACCACATTTACGCTAGGCAACCATGCCATCACGGCTGTTTACCTCCCCAGTCCCAGCCTTGACTTTAGCACCAGCACCTCGAACCCGTTGACTCAGAATATCACCTTGCCAACCAGCGTAGGTCTGATTTCCAACCAGCCAACCTATGTGTACGGCACCACCGCAACCTTCACTGCCACAGTGACCTATCCAGCAGCGGCGCCGACAGGTAATGTGGTATTTAAAGATGCGGGAGCTACCATTGGGACAACTCCCCTGCTAGCTTCTGATGTCGGAGTGGCTCAGCTTACTATCGCAACTCTGGCAGCCGGGCCAGGAGGACTTTCCCACCCTTCAATTACCGCGACCTTTGTTCCCGGCGTAGGCTCAATTTACAGTGGCAACACCTCCCCCAACGTAGCAGTGACTATTACGCAGGCGCCAACTACGATTACGATCACCTCATCCAGCGCTTCTTCCGTCTATGGAGACACCGTCACCTATGGGATTACCGTTGTTCCGGGCACACTGGCAGGAACCGCTCAATTTAAAGATGGAGGAGCTAACCTTGGATCGGCTGCCGCAGTGGCTGCTGGAACAGGGACTTTTTCCAACGCCAGCCTCGCGGTAGCCGGCTCTCCGCACACTATCACTGCTGTCTTTAATCCCACTGATACGAACTATGCGCCATCGACCTCAAACCCACTGCCTCAAACAGTCACGGCGGCGGCTACTACTTCTTCAGTGGTCACCATTACCCCTGCGTCTCCTACCAAAACTACTAATTTGACTCTTTCAGTGGATGTCACAGCGACGGTAACTACAGGCTTGTCAAACGGCTCTGTGGAGTTCTTTGCAAATGGCGCAAGTATGGGCGTATATACCGGCAGTGTCCCGATTGTAGGAGGTATAACCTATACTCTTACAGGATCCGGCCCCACTGCGATTAGATTGAACACAGGCACTTACTTGGTAACTGCTGTTTATACTGATAGTAGCGGCAACTTTAGCACCAGTACCTCCTCTCCAGTATTGTCGATTACCATCCCGTAAATTTGGTTTTCAAAATTACAGTCTGTTTTTGTTAAGGATTAAATCATTGCGTAAACCTATAAAGCCTTACTCCTTCGGGATAATAGTTACCAGCCTCCTGCTCCTTTTCCTGAGCGGATGCGGAAAATCCGTCTCTGTCAGCTCATCAGTCGGCGTTTTATCCGACATCGCCGCGGATGTTAAGCCAGTCGCTGGTATTGCCCTGGAACAAAAAAACGGCTACGATGCCGGGTTTAAGAATGCAGGCGTGAAGTTCGCGCTTGCAAATATTAATGAAGGCGCTTCACAAGGTGATATCCAGAGCATCATCCGCAACAAGGTCGAAGATACCCAGTCCCCGCTGATCGCAATGCTGGGAGCCACATCCAACAACGCCACATCACATGCCGCCGCGCTGGTGAACTTCTTCAATATTCCCATGCTGGTCCCCTCGGCGAACGGGGATAACTTGTTCCCTTCAAATAATTTGTGGGCATTCCGTTTGGGTGCGCGCGGCGAAGACTATGCCAGATATTTGTTTGGCACTGTTATCACAAAACAAGCCATGGATGAGATCGGCAAATCTCTAACCTCAGTGAACAGTTTGGGCGTGACGCCGCAATTAAAGATCGCGATCCTTTACGAGCAGAATACTTTTGGCGAAAGCGCAGCCGTCGCAACCGCCATCGCAGCCATGGCGCAGTCAACTGAAACCGCGGCAACCACCATAACCCCTGCTACACAGTCGGTCTATATCGCAGTCTACACTAATTTCAAAGACAAAAATCCGGATCAGGCCAGTTTGGATAAGTTGGTAAATAAAGTGAAAGAAGCTAACGTCCAACTGGTTTATCTGGTGAGCAGTGACCCGGCGGTGGCAAAAACGCTGATGCGGACTTTCCATACCCAATTTGATAAGCAGTCGTTGCCGATTTTGATCGGCCAGTCGGGTGGATTTGCCGCTCAGGATTTTCTCGCTTCAAAAGATGCTGATGGGGTCTATGTGCTGCAACAGAAAATTGATCGCACAGACTGCCCTGCCAATATCCAATTCAGTTATGATGCTCAATCTTATGCGGCTGTTTCTTTGCTCAGCACTGCTGTTCAAAACGCTGATACCACCCTAACGAAAAAAACTGGTGCTTGGTTTTCCATAAGCTGGCCGAAAAAAATAACCATTCTGCAGCAACGTGAAGCCATCCGAGATGAACTGAAACAATTCAAGGGAAACGTGCCCTGTATGGGCATGGTCGCGTTTGATAATGCTGGACAGAATAAACTCTTAAGCCTGGAACTGACCCGCGTGAAAAAGGATCAGGTGGCTGTAACTTCAACCGTAGATTTTCTCTCCGATTTAAAGAAACGCTTTTTCAATGATCTTTTACCATAATTTTATGGGCAGCACGTGGAGCAAATCCGGCAATGACTGAGACCACCGCACTCGAGCGTCAATACCTGCAGGCTGTACTCGCCTGGCTGGACGCACGCCTTGAGGCTGAAGTACGCCGCTGGCAGTTGGCCGGACAAAATCCCGCTGACCGTTTCAGGGGTTTGTATATCTCAGACGCCGATGCCCTGGCGCTGACTCAGCGGGGCGTGGGCTCGCACTGGGGCACAGGTATTGCCCTGCCTGCAGAAGATGAGCAGGCTTTAAACCAGGCACAGCAATCCGCCTTATCGTTGGTTCAGTCACTCGAAGAACAGGCGCGCAAACAAAATATTGTTCTGCGCCTGAAACAACTGCAGGAAACTTTTGGCCTGAGTCCTTTCGAATGGTGGGCCTTTATTGTCTGTCTGGCGCCCGGGCTGGATCTGCGCTATGAGCGCATTTACAGCTATCTGCAAGATGACATCACCCGCGTTTCCGCCACGGTCGACCTCTTTTTGAATCTGCTCCTGCCCGGTGATCCGGCACGCCTAGATGCTCTGCGCTGTTTTGAGCAGCGCGCGCCGCTGCGCTTTTTCCGCCTGCTGCTGCCGGTGGAAGAACCCGGCAAACATCCCAACACCCTGCGCCAGGCTTTCCGCGTCGCACCCGGCATTGTGGATTGGCTGATGGGCGCATACTCGCCATCCGCTGCGTTGGGTGAATGGGCTGAATATGTGCCGCTCATGGATAATGAAGACAACAGGGCTGCCGAAGTTTTCCAGCTGGATGGTATGCCGCAAGCCTCCATCTTTGCGGATGTACATCCCATGCTTTCATTCTACGGCGAAGATTTTCTACAACAGGAACTGGCCGCCCGTCAGCTGGCCGCTGCCTTGCGAAAACCTTTTCTCAAGGTCAAATATCTGGCAGATGAAACGCTGGAACCCGCGCTCGAAAAATTATTTCTGGCAGTGCGTGATGCGCGCATGTTGACCGCGTTGCTCTACATCCAAGGCTGCGACGTATTCATCGACCGCGAAGGTTGTCTGCTGCCATCGAGTTTTGCCGCGCTCAAACTGGTTGAAGACAGCATTTTGTTTAGCAGCAAAAAATCCTTTAAATTTGACCCTGAAATGTCGGGAGATGCCACCGTACTGATGCGCATTCCCTTTGCCAGCCTGAGCGCCAATGAGCGTGTTGATCTATGGATGACGATGCTGGCTGGCGCGGCGCGGGATTTCTCTCAAGAAGAGCTGGAGATCCTGGCCGGACAATTCGCACTCAGCAGCGGACAAATCATCGCCGCTTCTTCGTCAGCCATGTCGCAGGCACTGCAAGCGGGCCGCACCTTGCAAAGCGCCGATCTGTTTGAGGCTGCGCGCCTGCACTCTGGTCATCACCTCGCCGATCTGGCACACAAAATTGAGCCGCGCTATCAATGGGATGATTTGGTTCTGCCTGAAACGCCCATCACTATGCTGCGCGAGATGGTTAACATGGTGCAGTCACGGCCGCTGGTCTTGGAAACCTGGGGGTTGGGCCGCAAGCTGACAGCTGGCGCGGGCATCTCGGCTCTATTCTCCGGCCCTCCAGGCACGGGCAAAACTCTGGCGGCGCAGATCATGGCAAATCAGCTCGGCGTCGATCTATATCGCATTGATCTTTCCACCGTGGTTAGCAAATACGTGGGCGAGACCGAAAAGAATCTTGAGCGTATTTTCTCTGAGGCTTCTGAAAGTAACGCGATTTTATTTTTCGATGAAGCCGATACGATCTTTGGCAAACGTTCCGAAGTGAAAGATGCCCACGACCGCTATGCCAATATTGAGGTAGGTTATCTATTACAGCGCATGGAAAGCTACAACGGCGTGGCGATCCTGGCCACCAACCTGCGCGCCAATTTGGATGACGCCTTTACACGGCGTTTGCAATTCATCGTTAATTTTCCGTTCCCGGATCAAGAATATCGCCTGCGTATCTGGCAGGTACTCATGCCGCCAGACCTCCCATTGGCTGATGACTTGGATTTAAAGACGATGGCAAAACGCTTTAAGTTGGCAGGCGGCAGTATCCGCAACATTATTGTCAGCGCAGCTTATCTTGCAGCGGCGGACGGCGGACGTGTAAACATGCCGCACTTGCTGCATGGCGCCAAACGTGAAATTCAAAAAATGGGTAAATTGTTGCAGGAAAATGATTATGTTGTATAATGCTTTCGCATTGAAGATAAATTATGTCAAGTTTTTTAAAAATCATAGTAAGCCAGTCTTGTGTGACAAAAAGTTTGTTTGGACACTAATAAAAAAATAATAAGAAATACAAAGATATACATTCGTTTGCATCCTGTTTTTAAAATATACTGAGAAAGAAAGTTAAGTAGTCGTGTCAAACCTCAGAGGAGAGTAACTGTGATTGCTGATGTCGATGAAGTCCTGCGCAAAGTATTGATCCGCGAAATCGAGATTGAGGGTAATGAAATTGATATCCAGTTTGATTCGCCCAACCGCGGATGGTCTTCACGCCTGAGCAAGCCGACCATTAACCTGTTCCTGTTTGACATTCGAAAAAATTTACGTTTACGCGGGGCTGAGCAATTTACGACCATCACACACGATGACGGCACAAGCGAAGTGCGTCTGAATCCGGTGCGTATGGATCTGCGCTATCTGATGACTGCCTGGGTCAAGGAAGCGGAAGATGAACATCTGCTGCTTTCTTCGGCGTTGACTGGTTTACTGAGAAACCCCTTTCTGCCGGTGGAACTGTATACGGAGCGTTTGCAATCCCAGCCGACGCCTATCCCACTTGAAATTGCCACATCATCCTCTGACGGCGGCGATAAATTTACCGAACTTTGGGGCGTGTTGGATAATGAGCTGCAACCGGGCATTTTGGTGACCCTGACAATTTCCATCGATCCATATAAACCGCTGGTCTTCAAGCAGGTCCGCACACGCAAGATCACTTTTGTGCAAGACAGCAGCATCGGCATGCCGCCTGCAGAGACCAACATGATGACGACTACCCGCGCGATTTCAAAATCCTATTGGGTGGCAGGTGGGGCCATAAAAAGCGATAAGTATGATCCATCCAGCCTGACGGTTGTCCTGGTGGAGAAGAATCTTCCCATTGATCTGGATGTGAGCGGAAAGTTTGTACTGCCTAATATTGTGGAAGGAGAATATCATCTTGATATTCTTTTCAATAAGAAAGTTTTGAAACGACAAAAAATCCAGGTGCCTGCGCCTGATTATGAAATACAGGTTTGAGCGCGTCGATTGATTTTTTGCTCGCATAAAGAGAAAGGAGTTTTGTCCCTCGAATTAATATAAGTATGTACCAAAGATGAATCAATTTACCATATCTCAAATTCCATTTTGGAGGATGTTATGCCTGAGTATCTGTCGCCTGGTGTTTACGTTGAAGAAGTAGACCGTGGGCCAAAGCCAATTGAAGGTGTTGGAACAGCCATGGCCGCTTTTGTCGGTTTCACCGAGAAAGCGGAGATGGCCAGAGAAGTCGACAACGAACTGCTTGTGGAGGATTTACTTAATCGTCCGCAGCTCGTTACAAACTGGACTCAGTATGTGGAGCGCTTTGGCGGGTTTGTGCCGGGCGTCAATTTGCCACAAGCTGTTTATGGTTATTTCACCAACGGCGGTTCACGCTGTTATGTTGTCAGCGTTCGAACTTTCCCGAGAGCCGAAGGCGTTTTGATGAACTCGCAAGGCAAACCCGCCCTGACCGTGCGTGCACGGCAGGCAGGTGTCGGCGGTTTAAAACTACGCGTACGTGTTGGGAATCTGGCATTACCCGCCCCCGCAGCGGGCAAAAAGTCTGCACCTGCTGAAACCGAAGGCACTCCTGCTCCCGCAGAAACTCCGGAAACAGGCGCTGGTGATTATGGTTTTAGCATATTCGTGGAAAAAGAAGCAACCTCCGGCGGCTGGAAAAATGTCGAGACGATCGATGGCCTGCGGATGCAGACGGCTGTTGTCGAAGGCAAAAAGCAGACCGTGCTGGCTTATAAAAATAACAAAATGCCAAAATTCATTGAATTGGAAGTAATGGAAAACAATTCTTTGGAGAAGACCATGCCGCGCGAGCAAGAGCAGCCCCTGAGCATCGACAAGAAATTGTTAGAGGCTCCCCAAGCCAATGACTTCCGCGGCGATGTCAGCGAGCGCAAAGGCGTCGAAGGTCTGGAAGTATTGGATGACGTGACCATGCTCGTAGTCCCCGATCTGATGACCACCATGCCGGGTGAGAAGCTGAATCTGGATATGGTCAAAGCGGTACAAACCATGATGATCGCGCACTGCGAACGCATGGGAGATCGCGTAGCCATTTTGGATGCGCCGCCTGATATTACCCCCCAAGAAGTAAAACGCTGGCGTATGGATATTGCTGGTTTCGATTCCAGTTATGCAGCCATGTATTATCCCTGGATCAAAGTGATGGATCCCGCTACCGATACTGTGGTGAAAATGCCCGGCTCCGGTCATATTGCCGGTCTGTGGGCGCGTAACGACAATACACGCGGCGTACACAAAGCGCCTGCTAATGAAGTTCTCGCCGGCGTGATCGGACTCGCGTATCAGACAACCAAGGGCGAACAGGATACTCTGAACCCCATTGGCGTGAACTGCGTCCGTTCCTTCCCAGGACGCGGCATCCGTGTTTGGGGCGCTCGCACCCTGTCGAGTGATCCTGCCTGGCGCTACATCAACGTTCGCCGCCTGTTCAACTATGTTGAAAAATCCATCGAGAACGGCACCCAATGGGTGGTATTCGAACCCAATAACCGTAAGTTGTGGGCACGGGTTAACCGCGACGTATCTTCCTTCCTGAGAACCGTCTGGCGCGACGATGCCTTATTTGGCTCCTCTCCTGCTGAAGCTTTCTATGTAAAGGTGGATGATGAACTTAATCCGCCGGAATCGCGGGATATGGGCCGGTTGATTATCGAAATTGGCATGGCACCCGTCAAACCTGCCGAATTTGTAATTTTCCGTATCAGCCAATGGGCTGGTGCTGGATCTGAATAATTTAAGGAGATGTTTCTATGGCAAGCCGAGAAGATCCTCTTGTTGCATTTAAGTTTGGACTGGAAATTGAAGGGAAACTGAGCGGCTTTTTCACGCAGGTCGGTGGAATTGGCTCAGAGACCGAGGTCATCCAGCAAAAAGTGGTTAACTCCGCAACGGGTGAAACCATTATCCAGCAAATCCCAGGTCGTTTGACCTGGACCCCGGTCACGCTCAAACGCGGCGTCACCAGTAGTATGGATATCTGGGAGTGGCGCCAGCAGGTGGTCGAAGGCAAGATTGAAGGCGCACGCACCAACTGTTCGGTTGTGGCTTATAACCAGGAAAGCAAGGAAATTGCCCGTTGGAATTTTGAAAATGCCTGGCCGAGCAAGGTTACAGGCCCGGAAATGGATTCGGGTTCAACCAACTACATGATCGAAGACGTTACCATTGTCCACGAAGGTGTTACGCGCGTCAGCTAACACAGCTGCATTTGGGCGCAGCGGAGAGTCTTGGACAAGACTCTCCGCTCGTCTGATACAGGACTTTGACCTGAAAGGAACATTATGCCTATTCAAGGCGCCATTCCGAAAGCACAATTTTCGCTCTATGATGTCGTCGCGCATAAACCCGCAGCAAAGGCGTTCGCTGAATTTCAAGCCCTGACGGGTGGCGAACAAACAATCTCGCTGGTAACCTATAAAACCAGTGATTCCCTGGGTAATGTGATTGCCCATTATATGCCGGGGCAAACAACCTTTGCCCCGGTAAAGCTTTTGCGCCCTATGGATGCCTATTCCAAGGAAATTTATGTAAAGATGAAAGCCGCGATCGACGGAAATTTGAAGGACATACGCCGGGATTATTCGGTTTCGATGAATGATTCGATTGGAAAACCGCTTGTTTTCTGGCACTTATTGAATGCGTTACCCAGCATGCTGGGCGGATTTAGTTTCAATATGACAACTGAATCCAATTACACAGATTTTGAAGTTACATTGCAGGCTGAAGAGATTGTGGTCGAATTCCTGTAAGTGCCGACCGGGCGGCCGATTGATTCATTACATGGACGCCTATCGAAACAGAAAAGAGAAAATGGCATGAACCTGAAAACTGAATTTGAATTTGAGCTTCCGATGGGCTTCGTTGACCGGGAAGGCAATCTGCACAAAAAGGGCAGCATGCGCCTTGCTACCGCGATGGATGAGATCACGATCCTGAACGATATGCGTGTGCAGACGAACGGGGCTTACATTGTCATCGTACTTTTGGCACGGGTGATCACCAACTTGGGGAGCCTGCAATCGATCAACACGAACGTGATCGAAAACATGTTTGCGGCCGACCTGACATACCTGCAGGAGTTCTATCGTCAGATCAACGAGAACGGCAGCACACGGCGTGAGTTTACATGCCCGCATTGCCAGAAACCGTTTGAGGTGGATTTGTCCACCCTGGGGGGGTAGATGGCTACCCCTTGGAGTTGCTCCACCAGGAGGTAGCCTACATTGCCTATTATTTTCACTGGCAGCCAGAATCGATCTTGAATCTGGATCATCGTTTCCGCCGCCGATGGGTGCAGGAGATCGCAGATATTAATAAAAGGCTGAACCAAGGAGCTTGATTATGCCGGCAAATAACGGTTTTGAATCTGACTTGCAAAACGAAGAAGCCGCACCTGCTGAAATACCGGCAGACATCGATTTTGACGAATTGGCAAAAAAGGTTTTTGAACTGCTTCTTCAAGAATTGGAGATTGAAAATGACCGCATCGGTAAATATTAAAAAGGTAATTTAATATGGGATTACTTCAGAAAGCAGCCAGTGCTCCAGGAAAATTTGCTTCCGGATTAGCTAAGAATGCTGTATCCGGCGCTGCCACCGCAATCTCTGTCGGGTTGTTGCAGACAACCTCTACGATTCAGACACCTTCGCCAAAACCAATCAAACCGTTAATTGATCTTAAAGAATACCCGATACCGAGTTACCAATTTTCGATTGAATTTGGCACCGATACCGTGGCTCTTTTTCAATCGGTCAGGGGTATTTCGGTGAGTCGTGCCGTGGAGCCATTAACCGTTGGCGGCGAAAATTATTTTGGACGGGAATTCCCGGGGCGCGTTTCCTATGGACACATGACCCTCGAAGTCGGCTTGACCTCCTCTGATTTCTTTTGGGAATGGATGATGGATGGAAATTTAGACGGTTATGCAATCTCCAAGGATCTCACTCTGATCCAGCGCCGTCCAAACCCGGCAGGCGGTTCGCCCATATTTTCCGAAGTTTATCGCTGGAATTTCAAGAATGCCTTCCCAGTCAGTTGGAAGATATCCGATTTGGGCATTGACGACACGCAGAAAATCGTGATGGAAACACTCGAATTATCTTTTGACTATTTTGAGCGAGGAAAATGAGCTCACAAGACCCGATTGTGAATCGCCTGCTGCAACAAAAGAATCAGATCGCCAGGATGCTGATGCCCGGCTCTAAAAGGTCGCTTGGGAGTCAGACTTCCTGGGATTTCTCTCCGGTTGCGCCGGATTTTGGCGGCAAAAAATTCGAGATGGCTGCCCAAAAAATGCAAGTCTTGAAGAAGGAAAATCTCGGCGAAGCCCGTTCTGAGCGAACCATAAATATGGCCAACACGATACAAGCCAAGTTTAAAGATGCGCACACCATGCTGCATCTTTCTGGCGCAGGTAGAAAAGAAAATAGTTTTTGGTCTGAGGTCGAGAAAGTATTCCCGAACCAGTCCGCCGGACGCGTTGAGACTTCCACTGAATCTGATGGGCTGCTACGTCGGGGCAGCATCATTCAGCAATTCAGCGCTTTCCCGAAGCCGGGTCAGTCGCTGGAATCATTCAAGGAACAAACACCGCGTAATCCCGTGATGCGTAAAGTGGATACGAGTCTTCCAAAACGAGCGAATCTTTCGCCCAAGGATCGACTCTTTTCGCGTGTTCAGGAGCTAACTGCCGGTCAGAAAGAAAAAAAAAACATAGAACAGGCTAATGTCGAGAAACCCGTAGCAATCTCATCACCCGCTCTCAGCGAAAATGTGCAGCGACAAGTAGAGCAGGTTTCGCCGCCCCCAAGTGAAAGTGCGCCACAGCAGGCGGCAGTACAGGACTTAGCGCCATCTGCGGATGAAAACATACAACGACGGGTAGAGCAGGTTTCGCCGCCGGTCCCCAAACAAACCGTTCAGCGAAAAACGGAACAAGCTGCGCCACTCACGCTGCGTGATTCGACGGTAAAAAGCTCGCAGCCTGACTCCAATGAAATTGTGCAACGCAAAATAGAGATGCCTGCGCCGCCCGTGCCACGCGAATCGAGTGCGAAAATTTCACAACCTGACTCAAATGAAGTTGCGCAGCGCAAAGTAGAACAGCTTTCAGCACTTGAGCCGCACGACTCGAACGCTGAAAGTTTGCCGCCAGTCCCCAGTGAAAATGTACAGCGACAAGTAGAACAGACTTTGCCATCCGCCTTACTCGGATTTACCCCCGAATCGCAGAAACAGGAATCTCCCAATGTTAGCAAACCTGAATTGCCGCTGGCGCGTCCCGCGCAAAAACTAACAGCGGACACTCTTAGGTTGCCCGTCGCTCTGCCGCTGAAGAAATCTGATAATCTGGACATATCGACGATTGTCAAGCCAGCCATGCCGGTTGCGCAGCTCAAAATTTCTCCGACGCCCGTTGTTCAACCTGTGGAGCGCCCGGACTCAATTGGACAGGTTGTCCAGCGCCAACCAGAGACACGCGAACCGCAGCAGAAACAGGAATCTCCCAATGTTACCAAACCTGAATTGCCGCTGAAGAAATCTGATAATCTGGACATATCGGCGATTGTCAAGCCAGCCATGCCGGTTGCGCAGCTCAAAATTTCTCCGATGCCCGTTGTTCAACCTGTGGAACGCCCGGACTCAATTGGACAGGTTGTTCAGCGCCAACCAGAGACACCCGCGCCGTCGGGTAAATTCATATTGGATAGCGCCCCTGAATCCGCGGCGAAAGTAGTTGGCCAACAGGCAGAGATGCCCTTGAGAAAACATCTTGAACGTAAGCAATCCGCTTTTGGCGGACTAAGCCTTGAAGTCGGGCGTATTCGTCCGGTAGCTGCGGCTCGGAATATATTGCAATTAAAAAATAATCCAATTCAACGCCATCTGTCCGTACCGAAAAAAGAGATAACCTTTGATGCATTGCCGTCTGTAAAATTGCCGTCAACATTGCGGGCTCAACCTGAATCGTTTTCGCTGCATACCCCGGCCTTTTCGCCTGACGCGCGGGCGGTTGCCTCAGCGCCTGCGCCAATGGCTCTGGCAAAAATGAGAGCATCAACTGCTCTGCCCATCCAACGGGCTGCCCTCCAGATGCCTGTCGCGCAGCTAACTCCGGCAAAGCCAGTTGAGAATAGTACGGCTAGTCAGGCTCTTGTACCACAGAGCGCAACACAGAATGTGATTCAACGCGCCTTGGTTGAGCAGGATGATCCGCAGCATATCCAGTATCCTCCAACGCAGGATGCTGCCTCCGCCGGGTCTGTGAATATAATAGGGCTGGCAGAAAAAATATTCCCGCTTGTGAAGCAGTTACTCTTAATTGAATTTGAAAGAACCGGCAGCCGGTCTCGTTAGTAGATAAAGAGGTGTTTTTATGGAAAAAGCAAAACTTAAATGGATCACTAAAGTGCCTCCCAATGCCGGAGAGATTGAGTGCCAGTTTAATCCGGCTGAATTGACCATTAATAAATCCAATACATGGGGAACGCTTGATGCCGTGGGTTCTTATAAGTTGAATATGGCGAATTGGAACTCGCCTCCGTTAAAATTTGGGGGCGGTAGTCCGGCCACGTACAGTCTTTCTCTTTTCTTCGATTCATACGGTGTTGAGGGCGGCCCAAAAGATGTACGCGAATTTACGAATAAGTTATTACAGTTAACCTTACGAGGTGCAGGCTACGCCATGTTTCTGCTGCCATATGCAGACCCGCCCTGGGTAACTTTTATTTGGGGAAAGATCACTTTATTTACAGCGGTGGTTGAGAAAGTTGCGATCAGCTACACCATGTTTGCCCAGGATGGAACCCCCATCCGCGCCAAGGCAACGGTTGACTTCAAGCAGAATGAATTGATCGGGGATGACATCGTCCCAGCGCAGAATCCTACCAGCCGAACAGATTCACGCAAGACTCGCATTGCGCATTCCGGGCAGCGGCTTGACCAGATTGCTTATGAAGAATATGGCGATGCGCGTTTCTGGCGTTTACTGGCAGAAGCCAATCATATGGATGATCCCTTCTACCTGACCGACGGTCAACTGCTCATCATTCCCCAGGAAGATCTTGAGTATTAACGGAAATTTATTATGGATAAATTCTTAATAAGAATTAACGGGACGCCAATGTCGCCTACGATGTACGGCGATATCCTTGAGATTGTTGTCGATACGGACGTTTTCATGCCGAGCATGTTCACGATCGTGTTCAATGATTCACAAGCCATCACCGGACTGCCTCCCCTGAAACATACCGATAATGCGCTCATGTTTAGGATCGGCGCCAAAGTGACTATTTCCGCAATGGTGCAAGCCCAGCCTTCGCCCATTCCTAAAGTCAATATGTTAATTAACGGGGAAATCACATCCATCGAGCCGATCTTTCGCGAAGACGGGCAGATTCACCTGCGTATTCGCGGTTACGACGCCGCGCACCGCCTGACCCTCGGGAAGAAGACGCGCGCCTGGGGAACCGGACTGGCTCCCACTGTTACTGAAGCGCAAATCGTTACGACGATCGCCGCCGAACATGGGCTCGCCCCCATAATTGATATGACCGGACTGGCTGGCATCATGTACGAGTACGTCATGCAATACAACCAGAGCGACTGGGATTTTTTATGGGCTAGGGCGCGGATGCTTGGCTATCAGGTTTTTTCGGATGGTCTGACGCTGCGTTTTACGCAAGCCAGTTTACCCAGGCAAATGCTGCCCGTTAATCTGGCTTGGGGTCAGAACTTGAGAAACTTTAAACCGCGTTTTGTCGCCTCAGGCGCTGCAACAATCGTGATGGCTTCCGGGTGGAATTCCGATTTGAAAAGTGGAGTCGCAGCTCCCAGCATTCCCGGCTCGTCTGCGCTGGATCTTACCTCTTCGCCAACGGTTTCAAAAGCAATCACAGGTAGTGTTGCTATTACAACCGGTTTTCGTTCAAAAGCGCGGGATTTCGTCATCGCCCCGTTTGTACGCACCCCCTTGATCGCCAGCGCGATTGCGAGGGCGCGCTTCCTACAGCACGAGAGTCATTACGTGCGCGCCAGCGGCGACGCAGTTGGCGATCCCAACTTGTTGGCGGGTTGCAATGCCGTAGTATTGAATGTGGGCGTGCGTTTTGCCGGAACTTATTTCGTTACTCAGGCGCGGCATATTTATCGTGGCGGTGATTATCAGGTTGAGTTCGAGATCTCGGGACGCAACCCATATACGCTTAGTCACATGACCGGCCAAGACCCTGAAGTGAATAAGATCTATGGCGCTGTGGTTGGGCTCGTTATAGACGTGAATGATCCAATGCTTACGGGTCGCGTAAAAGTTAGATTCCCGTGGATGCCAATGGGCAACATGGGACCCATTACCAGCGCGTGGGCGCGCATGGCTAGTTTTGGGAGCGGTATGAATCGCGGCATTTATTTCACTCCCGAAATGAATGACGAAGTTTTGGTGATCTTTGAACATGGCGACGTCAATTATCCATATATTGTGGGCGCGCTCTGGAATAAAATAGACAGACCCCCCATGCATCTGCCCGGTAAGGCGGTGATGGCTGGCATGGTTAATCAGCGCATCATTAGATCGCGCAGCGGGCACGTGATTGTGATGGACGATACCCCCGGTCAGGAAAAAATCGTTATTCAGGATAGGATGAAGAACGGCATCGAGATCGATACGATCCAAAATGAGCTGACCATTACGACGCTTGGAAATCTGACCTTTAATGTTGGCGGAAGATTTGTGGTGAACAGCAATCTGGATTTCGCCATTGAATCAAAAACCAAAGGGGCGATCAAGGCTGCCGCCAACTTGGAATTGGAGTCCAAAGGGGTCGCCTCGCTCAAGGCCGGCGCGTCTCAATTGGATATGACTGCCGCCTCGGCTGCTTTAAAAAGCGTCGCAATTGACGTGCAAGCGAGCGCCAAAGCCTCTGTCAAAGCAGGCGCAATGGTTGAAATTCAGGGCGCTCTTGTGAAAATTAACTAGGAAGGTTGGTGAAACTATGGCTCCAGCAGCTCGAATGGGCGACGCAACCGCTCACGGCGGTACGATCGTTGTCGGTTTTCCAATGGTTCTGATCGGGGGGCAGCCCGCTGCGCGAGTGGGCGATATGCACGTGTGCCCCATGCAGACTCCGGCCGTGCCCCCTATTCCGCATGTGGGCGGTCCGATTCTGCCGCCCGGCGGTATAACAGTACTGATCGGCGGTATGCCAGCTGCCCGCATGGGTGACATGGCAACCTGTGTCGGCCCCCCGGATTCGATCGTGGGCGGCTGCCCAACAGTACTCATCGGCCCTTAAGATTCTTTTTAAATGGGAATGCGAAATTCCCGGTAGACGGAGATATATATGCAACATGATGCAAGAACATTTTTAGGAAACGGATTGAGCTTCCCCCTCCGCACGGATGCGCGTGGGCAGATCGTTTTAGTTACAGGCAGTGAAGATATTGATCAATCCATTTTAATTATTCTGCGGACGCGCCCGGGCGAACGCGTTATGCGGCCAACCTTCGGCTGCCGGGCAAATGAATTGTTGTTTGAGCCCCGCTCGGCATCTACGGTCAGCCTACTGCAAAATTATGTCCTTGAAGCATTGCGGATGTGGGAACCGCGCATTGACGTAGTAAGTGTCAACGTGGTTGATGATGGCGGCGATGTCGGGATTCTGTTGACTGAGATCGAATACCAGATCAAAGCCACGCACGATACCCGCAGCATTGTCTATCCCTTCTATATTGCGGATGAACCAGAAATACTGTAAAACAGGAGTCCAGCGTGACCTTACCAGCCCCTAATTTGGACGATCTCCGCTTTCAGAGCAGCCTTGTGGATGAAGCCCGCAGGCGTATTACGCGCTACTGTCCGGAGTGGACCGAGTACAACCTGAGCGACCCCGGCATTACCCTGATCGAATTGTTTGCCTGGATGACGGAATTGATGGTGTACCGGCTGAACCGTGTGCCGGAAAAGAATTATATTAAATTCCTTGAGATGTTGGGCCTGCAACGTTTACCGGCCAGCAGTGCGCGCACCGAGTTGACCTTCTGGCTCTCGGCGGCCATACCATTTGCGCCCAATAACCTGCAAACCATTCCTGTGCCGCAAGGTTTTGAAGTGCGTTCCGAAATGAGTGATGATGAAGTTCTGTTCACCACGGACCGCCCCCTGGAGATTGTCCCTCCGCTGTTAACTCAGGTGCGCACAGACCAGGAATTCAATAAAAACTATTTTCCACGCCTGGGATTGGAAACTTTTTATCCATTCAACAGGAACATGCCGCAGGAAGGCGATACGTTTTATCTGGGATTCGATCCGGCGAATAATATTTCCGGGCATATCCTGCAATTTGTTTTCGAGTGCGAACCTACCGAAGCGGTGGGTATTCGTCGTGAAGACCCACCCTGGGTCTGGGAATGCCTGACCGCAGATGGACTGTGGCAGGAAATAAAACCCAGCGCACAGGACGGCGAAAAAGATACGACTGGCGGCCTTAACAACGAAAATGGCAGCCTGGTGGTATATCTGCCGATGAGTCTGAAGTCAGGGTTGTTGTACGGACTTAACGCAATCTGGCTGCGCTGTCGTGTTGAACAACGCAACCCTTTGCAAGGCCTCTATTCAGAATCTCCGCGCGTCAAGAAGATCGGCGCCTTCAGTATTGGCGCGACAACTTCAGCGATGCATTCGGTATATGTGCAGGAGGAAGTTCTGGGCAGCAGCAGCGGTGAGCCGGGCCAATCTTTCGATCTGAGCCATTCACCCGTTCTCAATCTGCAGCCTGAAGAAACACTTGAAGTCGAGGAAAACCGCGACGGAGATGTTGTTTTTGTACCCTGGAAGCAGGTGGACGATTTCTCAAAATCTACTCATTTCGACCGCCATTTTGTGTTGGATAACGCAGTCGGCACCGTTCGCTTTGGACCTTCTGTGCGCCAACCGGATGGAACCATTGTTCAATACGGGCGTATTCCTGAAAACGGACGCAACATCCGCTTTTCGCGTTACAGGTATGGCGGCGGTATACGCGGTAATCTGCCTGTGGCAAGTCTGAGCAGCATGTCTATGTCGCTGGCTTATATTTCGCGTGTATCAAACCTGATCCGAGCGGTGGGCGGGCGCGACCAGGAAACTCTGGATGAATTGAAACTGCGCGCGCAACGCGAGCTGCAAGCGCAGCGCCGCGCTGTTACTGCACAAGATTATGAACAATTCACCTTGAGATGCAGCCGTTCGGTGGCGCGTGCGCGTTGTCTGACTCCCGGCGCAGCAGTCAACGGCGCTTCCGGCACGATTTCGGTGCTGGTGGTTCCAGCGGTGGCTGATGCGCTGCATGCGGGTAACCTGGCAGCCCTGCACATGCAGGATTCGCTCCAATCCGAAATTCGCGCTTATCTCGATCAATATCGTTTGATGACCACCGCACTGCAAGTCCGCGAGCCGCGTTATATCGGTGTAAAAGTCAAAGCGCGGATTGTTCCACAAGACTTTGTACGCCCCGCTGAAGTGGAGCAGCGCGTGCGCGAAGAACTGCAGCGTTACCTGACACCTGTGGCAATTGATGCCCAGCAACCTTTGCTGCAGAGTGGTGAAAAATGGGAAGGCTGGCAGTTTGGCAGGGATTTATTCGCAGCCGAAGTCATCTCATTAATCCAGCAGGTTCCATCGGTTAAGTATGTACTGGATGTGGAAATCTCTTCTCGCCCTGTTGTGCCGATGGAAGAGAAAGTGATTTTTGAAGATGCCGCGCCACTTGAGTTAACGCCGGTGGATAAGGTCCTGCAAATTCCGGACGACGCCCTGCTCTGCTCTCTGGAGCATGAGATCGAAACGGTCACCATTCAAGAAATCTACAAGAAAGGTTAACGATGAGCGATTCAGCATCACCCATGCAGTTATGCCTGGCGGCGGATCACTACAACCGCTACCCCGGTGAACTGGTGACTTTTTTCCTGCAGTTTGTTGCGCCAGAACAGACCGGGACATCGCTGCAGTTTGCCATGCCGCGTGTACTGAAAGTCGAATCTTATGACCTACCGGATGGAATTCCGATCTCTTTGCCGGTCGTAACCGAAGCGGGTCAGGATCTGGTGATACTTATTCCGCTGGAAAAATATTTCAACGCTGGTCAGCAGTATGAAATTGTTGTGCGGGTACGCATTAACAGCTTTTATTTTGACCACTATCTACTGGTGGAAGCGAAATTATTAGATGCTGAGACGAATCCAGTTGCCTCGGAATCTGTTCAGGTGGCGGTCTTGGGAAAAAGCAAATATCTGGAATTCCTTCCGGAAATGTACGGGAACGATGATTTTACCTCGCGCTTTTTGATGTTGTTCGAGAGCTTTTGGAAACCGATCAGTCTGCAGATTGATCAGATCGAAAATTATTTTGATCCCGACCTTACTCCGCAGGAGTTCATTCCCTGGTTGTCTTCATGGGTCGGCCTGCCGGTGGATAACAACCTGCCGGTCAATCGTATGCGTAACTTGTTAAACCAGTCTATGTACCTGTTTCAATGCCGCGGGACGTTGTACGCGCTTAGAACAACGCTTGAAATTTATACGGAAGGTGAGATAGATATTAAGGAGCGCCGCGCAAATAATTTTGTGCTTGGGGCTGCGAGCGCTCTTGGCGCTGCGATCGCGCTGGGCCGCGCTAACCAACCCGATTCCATCTCGGTGAAGATGCGCTTACCGCAGGCTGAATTGGCGCGTATGCAATTTTCCGAAGAAATGTACCGGCACAAAATGACAGAGATCATCCGTGCTTTGGTTCCGGCGCATACGGTTTTTGATGTAAATTGTGACTTCTACACTGAACAGGCTTAAAGGAGTGATTGATGACTGACCCCGAGGTTTTGAAGATTTTCCCCACCAATCAGGTGAAACCGTATGATGGCATGTCGGTGACAGCCGATGTGTGGGCACTGGCGCATGCCGAGCATCGCCAGGCTCGACACGCACATGATCTGATTTTTCACGGCAGCGGCATTATTACAGGACTTGAAGTCGTTGCGAATGACCCGCCCAACCAGTTTGTTTTTATTTCGCCCGGTGTGGCGGTTGACCCGGTCGGAAATGTGATCGTGCTGCCGGAGCCGGTCGCATACGATTTTGGAAACACCTCCGAAGGCACGCTTTTCCTTGTACTTGGGCATGGCGAGCGTGAAGTGGGCGGCGTGGAAAAAGAAATGATAACCATTCAAAATGAGTTTGTCATTGCAGCCCGCCCGAATATGCCCAAGCGTCCGGTCGTCGAATTGGCCAGACTGACCATTTCCAAACCGGGAAACCCGATTAAAAATGCCGACGACGCGGAACATCCTCGCGGTGAAGAACTTGACCTGCGCTTCCGGAATATAATAAGTCCGCAAGCCAAACAACGCGTAAGAGTCGCGCTTTGCAGTTTGGGAAGTGAAGTGCAATCTGTGATTACCGGCTGGGATTATTTGAGCAGGGAGTGTGCCCGCTCTACGCCGTATGCGCTGGTTGTCGATACACAGGTGCCTTTCTCTGATGATCTGCCAGGTTATGAACTGATCTATCTTAGCGGCAAAGGTTCGTTCAATCTGGAGGCCAGTCAATTGAAGATACTGCGCACAGCACTGGATAAAGGTAAGATGCTGATTGTAGAATCGCTTGATGCCCCGGCCGAAAAATCTTTCCAGGGCATGTTCGAGAAGTTGAATCTAACACTAGCTCCGATTGACGATTCGCATCCGATCATGACTGCGCCATTCCTGTTCAATGCGCCGCCCCAGGGCGCGCTCGGGAATCAGGTTCAATTGGACGGGCGGGCAATTTTCTCCACCGCTGGTTACAGTCTGGCTTGGGGCGGAACACTTCCTTCCGGACAGGCATCCCGGGCGGATATTCGTAGCGCACATGAATGGGGGCTCAATCTACTCGAGTATTGTGTTCAACACATGGGTGTTTGATACGAGTAGATTTCACCCAGCATTACATTAATTCGGCCTGACAGAGAATGTTTTGGAAGAGACGCAGTTCGAGCAAACCAGAAACTAGCCCCGGAAAAAATATTCCAGGGGCTAGTTTGATGTTGCGTCTGATCGTGATGGTTTGCATAAGCGCTTTAATTCTTTTTGCCGCCAGCACCGCTACATTTGCGGACGGCCTTCCGCCTCCAAATGTGGTTATTAATCCCACCAGCATTCCTGTTACTCAACAGCCTTTGCCGGAGCAGGTCAAAAGCAAGGATGTTGAATTAGTTTCCCCTTCTCCCTCCATACCAGCCGGATTGTCGCAAACCAGCTGGCTGGCCCACGCGGCTCCAACCCCGCCGCCCACCTTACTCACTCGCTCCCGAATTCTCTTTCAAGTAAAGGCCATTAATTGCAACCCGTGGGAGTGGTGTACAGCCACTCCCCAACTGCATTTCATCGCGAAGGAATATCTGAAAGGGTTTCACGTAACCCAGGTAACCCTGCGCATTGGGGGACGCGAAAAAGTTTACGATGGGTCGGATGCCGTTTTGACATTGCCCCAGACGGGTATGCAAGGTACCTGGATAGATTACTGGGCGGCTTCAGATCACGATAAGGATCAAAGCCAGAACTTCAGGCTCAAGTACCGTTACGTACAATCCGCCCCTGATACAGGCTTGTTCCGCTTTGACTTGCTGGGTCAGGATTGGGCAGACCAGGCTCCGAGCGGCTCCTTGACCTGGGGCTTATTCCCTCCTTTGGACAAAACCCTGCCGATGGTTCTGGAGCAGCCACTTTCTGTCGAATATCTGCATACCACCAACCGCTATTTTTATCTTTCCGGGCATCTCATTCAGTCCGGGTTGGTAAATATTTCCGCCTGTCCAAATGGCGGCTTGTATGCGAACGGATCCGCCACGCCATGTGGAGAGAAAGCCGGTGCAGATAAAGTGCTCGAATGGCAGAACAAGTATGATGAAAAAATTTACACCGCGGCGCTCAAATATAATATCCCGGCTCGCATTCTAAAAGGTATTCTGGCACAAGAATCACAATTTTGGCCCATTTCTAATGACCCTTACGAACTTGGCTTGGGAAAGTTTACCGAAAATGGAGCAGGCATGCTCTTGATGTGGAATATAGACTACTTCTTATCGACCTGCATCCCCGTGTATGGAAAAACCTCGTGCTCATCCGGCTACTCAAGTCTCAACCCGACCGCGCAACTGATGCAGCGCCGCTCGCTGATGGATAAGATTGGCACTAGATCCGAGATCGACATGCTAGCTGGCACACTGTTTGCCAGCTCGGCGCAGATCAATCAAATGGTGGTCAACACCTCAGGGAAGGAACCGGCGGTATTGACCACCTATGAAGATATGTGGAAGATCGCGACCGGAAATTATTATGCGGGTTCGGGTTGTATCGGCACTGCTTTGCAGAGAATCAATGACGGCGCTCTGAAACTAACCTGGGAACAGCTCGTTGCCCAAATGGATGGCAGCTGCAAGATTGCAACCATTTACGTTGAGAGAGTATTTAGAACTTCCGGCTATAAAACTGATGATCAGCTTTTGCAGTGACAGCCAATTTTAATTAAAATATTGCGATGTTAGATTTGCTGCGGCAGCGTTGGATCGTTGAACGTACTTTTGGTTGGCTGGGTTATTACCGTCGTTTATATCGCCAACATTTTTAGAGCCTATCGATCTGTTGATGTACAATCTTTTTTTTGTGTTCCTTAATCGCGCAGGCAGCCTGATAACCTGTGATAGGCGTAAATATTTTTAAAGACCATAGCGCTGCCTGTTGCAGGTCATCGCCAATGGATGCCAGGCCGGCCTTCCCTTCGAGTGTCATAAATATTTCGACCTGGTTGATCGGGATGGTCAATCCGCTGCCATTTGCTTTTAGATAAGCCTCCTTGCATGTCCATATTTTGAAAAAGGATTCGTATTTTTGATCTTTCGGTGAAAAATGTATCAGATCGCATTCATTTGGTGTGAAGAATTGGGCGGCAATTTCTTCCATATTTTTCATTGGATGTATGTATTCAATATCCACGCCGACCGGCTGCCCCCAATTAAAGGCGTAAACCGCCTGGTCTTTTGAATGCGATAGATTGAATTGTAAATTTCTCCCGTTGAAATCGGTTTCTAAATCCGGTTTTCCATAAACCCCGTAGTTAAATTCGATGCGGGCAGGTTCAACTCCAAGATAATTGCCGAGCAGGATTCTTAATATACCCCGTCCGGCAATGTAGTGGTTTCGATCCTTCTCGAAATAAAAGCGTTTCGCGCGCGCTTGTTCATCACTGGAAAGGATCGGGAGGAACTCGACTCTGCGTTCCGGCGTTTGCTCCAGGGATGCTGTCCAGATATGTATTTCATCGTTTGATAATAGGAAGTATGAAGCGTCTTTCGCCTCATACTTCCTATTGCTATTCTTTAACAGTCGCATTATCTATTGTAACTTGAGTTTAGAGTTGCAAAACGCTGCACGAAAAAATTGGTGCGCGACGCGTACACGATTTTCCAATATGATACCGCGGGCGGATAGGCAATATTGCCTGTATTTTGGCGGGCCATATTACGCTGTCAGGGATAAGGAGATTCTCTTATATTTGACTGTTGCTCCAATTTGTGAAAGGAAAATTGATGAAAAAGAAAATACTGTTTTTGTTTATTGTTTTGACGTTGACCTTATCCGCGTGCGCGCCTGCGGACAATAAAGATGTACCAGCGATCACCGCCACGCCGGGCAGCATGGCGGCAAATAATCCCGAAGATGCGCACATGATGGAACCGATCACCGCGCCGAATGTTCAGCCCGCGACAGAATCAATCGGCGGACAGCCGCTGAAATTCCGCGTGGAGAATGGGGCGAAAATATTCGAGTTGACAACCAAAGCGGTTGAGTGGAAAATATTGGAGGGCGTGAAAGTCACCGCGTATACGTATAACGGAACTGTCCCCGGTCCGCTAATCCACGTCACAGCAGGTGATCAGGTTCGCATCATCGTAAAAAATGATTTGCCCGAACCCACCACCATTCACTGGCACGGCGTTGAAGTACCGAATGCGATGGACGGTGTGCCGGGCGTGACGCAGGATCCCATTCAACCCGGCGAAACATTCACTTATGAATTTATCGCCAAGCCTGCCGGGACTTTTATGTACCACTCGCATTTTGACGGCGATGTGCAAGTGGGCGCGGGACTTTATGCGCCCTTCATTATTAATCCTAAAGAACCCGAAGCGAATCCGCCCGCCGTGGATAAACCCCTGATGCTTTCTGAATGGCGGATAAAAGATGGCAACACCTACGCAGCCATGCCAGCCAGCGGAATGGAGCCAAATTATTTCACCATCAACGGCAAGGCTTTTCCATCCACTGAGATGATCACGGTTAAGAAAGGTGAGCGCGTGCGTTTGCGATTAATGGCGATCGGTCAGTTCATTCATCCCATGCACCTGCACGGAATGCCGTTTAAAATTGTTGCAACGGATGGACATCCCGTGCCCGCAGCCGCGCAGTTGACCAAGGACACGATCAGCATTGCGCCGGGTGAACGCTACGATATTGAATTTACTGCCACAGAATTAGGTCAATGGATGCTGCATTGTCATATTTTGCACCACACCACCAACGACAATGTCGAACCGGGCGGCTTGATGTTGATGATCAATGTTGTTGAATAACATGTCATTGCGAGGAGGCGTACTTTGCCGACGAAGCAATCTCCTTACAATGACAACTATAATCTCAAGGAGAAACATCATGCGTAAAATAGTTTTTGTTAGTTTGCTTGTGCTTTTAGCGGTTCTGCTTTCGGCCTGCAGAGGCTCAGCCTCCATGCCCATGGAAAATAACGCTCCATCCAATGGCGACGTAAATATCGTTGTCACCTCCAACCCATCCCCTGCAACAGTTGGTGATGTAGAGTTGATGTTGACCATCACAGACAAAGACGGCAACCCGATCACACCGACATGAGTGGCATGGGCATGAACGGACAAGCCACCGAACAAGGCGGCGGAAAATATTCCATCAAAGCCGGTTTCGACGAGAGTGGCAATTGGATGCTGACCGTAAACGTCACCAAAGATTCGCTGAATTACAAGAAAGACATCAAGTTCAAGGTTCAGTAAATCAGCGCTATGTCATTGCGAGGAGGGCGCTCTTCCCGACGAAGCAATCTAAATGGTAACTACTCAGCGGAATGAGTTAATAATTAATTCGAGACGAAAAGTAAAAAGTGGTGTTTAGAACAGTAATGCAGACAAAGCAAA
>VFKN01000165.1 GCA_009885525.1 Anaerolineaceae bacterium
GGTCTCGGCACTCTCGACCGGATATACAGGTCGAAATTTGCGGGCGTAGTACAGTGGTAGTACGTCTCCTTGCCAAGGAGAAGGTCGTGGGTTCGAATCCCACCGCCCGCTCAAAACATAGAGGGTTGCGAATTGAAAGAGAATTCAGTCGCAATCCTCGTATTGTATATATGGCGTCGTCGCCAAGTGGTAAGGCAAGGGTCTGCAAAACCCTTATTCGCGGGTTCGAATCTCGCCGACGCCTCTGTATGATCAGGTTATAAAAACTGCCTTGAGTTGAAAATCAAGGCAGTTTTGTTTTTAACAAATTTTGAGTAGTAAAATTGCATGTATAAGTTACATACATAATTACAAAGGCGTAATTGATTCGATTTTAAGAATAATTATCAACTAAAATAAATTCGTTAAAAAGCCGATGGAGTATTTAATAATGAAAGAATCTATTGTTCTGAAATCAGATGACCCGATCATAAAGTCGTTGAATTTCAAGCCATACCGAAGTATTGTACAACGGCGTGTTGCTCCATTTTCTCCCATGCCTAATGAATCTCAGACAATGGAAGTACTTACCCCGTGGGGAGCAAAATTAACTGTTACAAAAGGTGATTTACTGATTAGCGAATTAGATAAACCTGAAGATGCTTGGCCTATAGATGCCCAAATATTTGATCAGACTTATTTTGTTGTTGCTCCAGGGTTTTGCATCAAACGCGCACTTACATTGCTTGTTCCGCTTACAGACATAACAGGCGGCGATGATGACCGCACCGTAACTATCCATACGATGGAAGGGACTGAAACTGTTAGGGCGGGTGGTTTTTTTCTAGCGAAAGGCGTAAGAGGGGAGATTTGGCCGTACCCTAAAGAAAAAGCGGCAGAGACAATGAGACCCGCCGAATAACGGCGGGCCTTTTACTATACGGGGTAAGATTGCGGAGCATTTATTTCTTATCGGCTTTGTGCATCTTCATCATTACTTTATCCAACGCGGAATTTTTTACCGGATTGCTTTTTGCATCATCGCTTTTTGAATCACTACTCTTCGAGTCATCGATTCTTGCAACAGGCTCTTTCAGGTCACTTCTTTTGGTGGCATTGCTTTTCGGGTCATCCATAAGACGCTGTAGAGCAGTATTAATAAAACTATTCACGTATTTGGATGGGTTGATCTGCTCGATCATACCGCCAGTATCACGCATCAGTTCAACCATGTGACGTACCAGACGGACATCACGGTCTTTCGATTGGTCTCCCTTGCCATCCCAAAAAGCGATCAATTTCACGTTGTCGATGCCATACTTAAGCGACGAATATAAAGTCCAGCGGTTGTTGCGTTCAAACGGATCGTCATTTCCTTTTGGGGAACCAACACTTTCAATCTGATAGATCTCTTCAACAAGCGGGTGACTGCGCACTTTGTAGAAGCGATCCACCCATGCATCGCCGCCGGGGGAAATAAATTCGCGGATATATGCCGCTTCAGGCAAGGGCAGGAAGACAAGTACTCGCATTCCTTTTTCAGCGCAGACCTCGGCAAAAATAATTTCACTTCCTGCGGATAAGCCGCCTAGGAATCCTCTATCATCTGGCTTGGCTCCCAGGTCGTCCAATTTTTTTCGTATGTCCTGACGAACCTGGGACTCCTTGTCTGCTGCAAAAGTTTTTCTTTCCTTCCCAGGAAAATCAACCATATAGCCGCTGAAGAGAAATCCTTTCCATTTGTCTTTTTCGCTAGGCGCCTTCTTCCCTTTGACACCAGGATGAACGCTTTCTTCTCCGCTCGTTCGCACGATCTCTTCCTCGATAGTATCAATAGCCGCTTTGACGAATTCATCGCGCAACCCGAGTTCCCTCAGGATTTTCAGCTGTGTCAAGGATGACTGCATGTAGAAAAGATTGCGGCGCGAGGCAGTCAACGCCTTGCGATAAGCGCGCGACACGCTGGATACGCTGGCGGCAGTCAGCGTGCGCAAGTCAGCCAGCGAGATCAGTGTCCAGTAATCCACCGCTTCATCGTTCGCTTTGGATTCGAGGCCCAAAAGAAGCGCGCCGCGTAAATCGGGCAATCCCATGCGGATGCGGGTGATATCCGGGTCGGGATCTTTTTTGTCGTCAAATTGATCGGCAAGATGAACGGCTATGGTGGAAAGGGTAAGCGCATTAACACCCGGATAAGTATTATTCAGATCAATACGGAAACCCTTCAAGTATATATCGGCGGCCTTGATCAACCAGTGATATGAATCAAACGCGGCTTTTTTACGTTTGGCTTTATCTTTGATATTCTGCCAGGAATCCGCCCACATTTCTTTATATATCCTGCCCAGATATGAGACCGCCTCGCTGTCGGTTGGGTGATCAGCGAGCAGGCTCTCCAGTTTTACGATCGCTTCATCCTGGCGGCCCATACGGTTTAAATGAAAAGCTTCTTCACGGCGGAATATTAAGTTATCCGAATTGATTTCCAAGCCTTTGCGGTATTGAGCGAGGGCCAGTTCATTGCGCCCCATGTTGGCCAGGGCTTTGCCTGCCTCGCCAACTGCCTCCTCTTTAATAAGCGGGTTGCGGATTTCTTCGGTCAGCAGCAGGATATTGCCAATGCGTTTCTGGCGCTGGGCAACGGTAACTCTTTCCTTCCACTCTTTATACTCGCGCCAGAATCCTGTCGCCAATGGCGTGCGTAATGTTCTCCGTTCGGGTTCTTTTAATCCCGACAACAAGTTGAAAATCGGACTGTGAATCGCGTCGCGGTCTGAAGCCCAGGTATCCTTAGTCATGCGCGCAATTGCCTGAATATCGGTTTTGATAAATGCCGGGTCGGGCACGCCATCCACTGTGATGTGATATGGCAGTGTGCGCACGTTGAAAATGTCAAAGGGCATATATGAACGTCCCGCTTGAATATGTACCACCCCGCGCTTGCGGAAAGCGTGTCGAATGCCGAGCTCATAATACACGTTGGCGTTATCGATACTCAGATCGCAGATACAAAGATCAGCGAGCAGCAATTCCTGAAACATATCTGTCAGAATATCGCCTGATGTGGTTGCTTCGTCTGCGCGGAAAGGCTCAAAGCCAGATTCTTCCATGGCAGGCTTGATCAGGGTTTGGTAGATGGCATTGAAATCATAAAGTGAGCCATCACCACCTTTCTTTTTCCCAAAGGGCATCACCACAAAAGCATGCGGCTTTACTTGTGGGCGTACCGAACGTGGTGCTTGTACAGTTTCTGCTGCGACAATAGGAAGGGTGGGCGACTGCGCCCGCGCGACTGGAATTACAGGAGTCGATGGCTGTGCCTGATGGGCTGAGCTTGCAACAGATTGTTCAGTTCCTACAATCGCCGGAGTGGATGATTTTGCCTGCTCCGCTGAGACCGCCACAGACTGAGCCTGTCCTACATCTGCCGGGCCGGATGGTTGTGCTGGCGTAGTCGCGCTTGCCGCTGGTGCAGGTGATTTTGCCTGCTCCGCTGAGCTGGTTACGGATTGGGCTTGCGTCGCATTCGTTGTTGCATTGCTTGGGGGAGGTGTAGTTGTCTCTGTCATTGTAGACTATCCTTTCGCATCGGTCGTTTTGGGGTAACGGGAGAGCAAGGCATTTAACACACTGGGGGGTGTATTTGTTCCGATCTCAACACCTGCAAATTCTTCTTCGATGGCCTTTAATGCAGACGATATTCCAAAACGTTCTGCAATATTATTCATCGTTTCCTGAAGCGCGGCACCCATGGAAGCAAGCTCGGCTTGCACCAGATCAGAAGAAGCTTCCTCGGCTAATGAGTTAAGTGCATTTGTATAAGTTTCGACAAATTTCTCTTCTGATTCACGCATGCTTTTTTCTGCAAACTCAACGGTCGCATCTTCAATTGCCTGCTTGGAACGTTCCGCAGAATCCACAGATTCTTGGATAACGCGACTGATAAGGTTAGCTTCACGCTCCAGTGATTTATCATCAGATAGTACTTCCTGCATGGATTTAATATATTCAACGTTCTGGTTCCAAAGAACGTCTTCTGTTGACTTTACCATTTTATTAAATTCAACTGTAGTACGTTCTTCTTGCGCAAGATTACTCCAATGGTCGTTGACGATGGTCAGTTCCATAATGACCTTGCTATAGTTTCGAATAACTTCATCCAGATTGCGTAATTCCTGCCAGGCCATTAAGCCGGCTGTAAGCGAGACAGCGAGTGTTACCAATAAGTTAAACCCAAATGCACCTAACAACGCGCTGGTAGCGCCGGAGAACAGGATAAACAAAAGTAGGCGTGTCCGCTCTGTCTCATGTTGATTGATTTTTTTTGTATGCCATGACAGCTGGTTTCCAAGGCGATATTTATAATAGTCATCACCGGATATATCGTCAAAGCCATAATCGCTATTAGTATCTTCAGGGTCATAGTAAGGCGGGAGTTGTCCATCGTAGGGCTTTAGGATAAGTTCACCTCCCATGCCACGATAAACCTGTCGTTGAATTTCGACTAAGCGTTTCTCCAGCCATACTTTGCGGCCAGTGTCACTTTTAAGGACAGTGCGATACATATAAATTTCTTTCTGGATTTCCTCGGCGCCTGCGCGCGTGATTAGCCAATCTCCATTTGAAAGTTTTTTACTTGTAAAGCTAGCCAGGATTGAACCAAGAAGAGGAGTTGCGACTAAAAAACCTTTAAGAATAACCCCACCCAGGGCAGGAAAATTCGTAGGATATGATTCCACGAGAATGGCAAATAAGGTCGCTGAAATTCCTATCACAATGATCCAGCGCCTCATAGTCAAGTACAGTTTTGTGCGTCTTAGCGACGTGCTATTAAATTGTGCATAACGTGTCCATGCAGTGATAAGAATAGGGGCTACCTGTTGTTGAGGTTGGGACTGAGGTTGAGTTTCCATATCGGCTTCTCCCGTGATTTTAATTCTCACCTGCGGGTAAGTTTGGGCAGATGAGGTGATATTTTTCTTCAGAAAACAAAAGTGACCATTTGCTTTCGCTAAAATTATTTATCAAACGTGAACAGGCGGCTTCAATTAATTGATCGCGCTTTAAAAAATGACTGGAGACGGATGACATATCCCATAAATGGATGCCTTTTTGTGAAACAACAGCAAGCTGTTTTCCGTCTGGAGAAAATGAAACATTGGTGACTTTATCAATATGTCTTAGACGGGCAACTTCCTGTCCAATCGCAATATCTAAAAGATGTACGTGGCCGTTGGTATCGCCAGCCACAAGAATATCGCTGGCTGGACTAAATTCCATTGCAGATACTCCCCCGCCCATGTCGAAACCATCCCCTATGCGGCTAAAGGAATCATCTTTCGTATCCCACAGATATAGATTGTCTTCAGAGCTGCCTGTGGCAAGTAATTTTCCATCATTGCTGAACTGGACAACGTTGATCGAACCAACTTGTTCCAATATTTTAACCTGGGTAAGTGTGGTGAGATCCCAAACAAGGCTATGATTACCTTCCTTAATGCCTGCGACCAGGTATTTTCCGTCAGGAGATATGGCCAATGAAAGAATAACACCTTCCATTTTCAAACTAGCGATTTTTTTACCCGTTTGAACATCCCAAACATATACCAAACCATTTTCGTCGGCAGTGACAACCTGTTTGCTGTCGGGTGTAAAGTTCACCGTGTTAATCACCTCTGTATCGTGGGAAAGAACGGATTTTTTTGTACCATCCACGCTGGTTAATATGACACGATTGTACTGTGCAACATTGCTGTCAGATTCCACTACTGCGATCCAATTTGAATCCTTACTGACCGACATGCCATTGGTTAAGCCTTTGGTGGCAAACAACGCTTTACGCTGATCTTCATCTTTCCCTAATTGATCAGATTGGATCAACCAGACTTTTTTGTCGTCTGTATTTGCGACAAGCCACTTACCGTCTGAGCTGAAATGCGCCTCATGTATAAACTCAGAAAACTTCACAACTCCTGTGCGATCATGAAGCCGTGAAATATCCCAGAGTGTAATATTACCGGATCGATCACCTATGATTAGACGTGTAGAATCGGGATTGAAATCAAGCGCGGATCCAATTCCCTCAACGGGAATCTGCATGACTTCAGTTCCACTGGCTGCGTCCCATATACGAGCTGTATGATCATAACCCGTGGAAGCGATCCATTGCCCGTCGGCACTCACACGCGTTCTGGTTACATGGTTGGCGTGTGCCATGCGCATACGTTCCTGCCCGCTGGCAGTATCAATCACGCGTACAAATCCATCACCTGATGCGGTTACGAACCACGAGCTGTCTGGCCCAAACGAAGCATGTTCCACCCAATCACCATGCGTAATGGAATATTTCTGCCTGTTGCCATCTCCAATCCTTACGGTACGCGCAGTGCTGTCTGCTCCCACACTTACTAACCAGGCGCCATCCGGGCTGAACACAACATGAAACACCTCATTATTATGAAGCGGTCCTGCAATCGTACGATTGTTCGTTATATCCCAAATAGAAACATTTCCGTCAGCCATACCGACGGCCATATATTTACCAAATGAGTCAAAATCAATTTTGTGAACTTCACTGGAGAGGACATAATCTATATATACCGACATGTCATTCATGTCAATAAGGCTTACCCCATTGCTCCTGCCTACGCCAAGCCAGCGCCCATTGGGATGTATGCTTAGGTCCCAAATGATTCCTTCGTATTGGAAGGATTTCTTTTGTTCCCCTGTATTTGCATCCCAAAGGGTGACAACTCCTTTGTCCGAACCTGTAAGCAGGGTTTTCCCATCACGACTAAGTACAGAGTCGTTGAGAGCGCCATCCTGTTGCGTACAGAAAAATTTGGAGCCATCTTGCGTGCTCCACACACAGGCTTTTCCGCTTTCATCAGATGTTACGAACCTTGTGCGGTCCGAACTGACCTGGATCTTCGAAATGCGTGCGCCTACATTCATTTGTTTTACAGGATTGGCAAACAAACTGATATTCTGCCGCAGAATGTCTTCCGCGATAGATAGATTTGGTAATTCGGTATATGCATTCACCGCCAGCAGAGTGCTGGTAGCCAACTCTCCCGCTTTATCCTGATATATCTTCGCGTCGGAAGCGCTGCGTTGTGCTCTTGCTTCCTGTTCTTTTTCTACTGCCCTTTTTTCATTATTTTCGGCCTGTTGTTTATTATCCTGGGCCTTTCTTTCATTGTCGTTGGCTTTTTGTTCATTGACTTCTGCTATTGCTTTTTGAGCCTCTGCAGCTTTTTTATTTTCATTGGCAATATTTGCATATCCAATGGCAGTGATACCCAAAAATATACTGATGATCAACGCGATGCCGATGCCAATCGTTACGTTACGCTGACGTTGTACCGCAGCCTTACGGCTTGCATGAACATATTCCGCCTGCAGGGGCAACACATCACGCCCGGCTTCTGTATTTGCCTGGGACATCCAGCGCTCGCCTTCGTCAAGGTCTGAGCCTTGTAACACATAACTCTTGTTACGTTGTTTTTGTGTCCATTCGGTGGCGCGCTGCAAAATGCGGGTATGCTGCTGCACCCAACCCAAATCGGTTTGAATGGTTTGAACCAATTTGGGGATTGTGGCTTCGAAATCATCCTTTTTGGCACGCATATAGACCCAATTGGTCGAAGCCAGTTTGGGGTGCATCTTTTGTCCTTTATCAGGATCTTTATATAAAACCGGGACGATCTTCTTGTGGTATTTAATACCCAATTCCAACTCATCCATACATACTTTGGATTTGAGCGAGCTCGGGCTGATGATAAACAAAAAGGCATCTGCGCCTTCAATGGCCGCTGTAATCTCTGCCATCCAATCGGCGCTTAATGGGATACCTTCCCAATCAACCCAAGCATTAATTCCCAGGGATTTTAAAGCGTCGTACAATGTTCGCGCAAAGAGTTTGTCCTTGCGCGAATATGAAACGAATATCTTCGTATCCCGTAAATTTTCTTCCATTACGCTTAAACTCTCTTAACGAGAAACGAACCACGCGGCAACATAGCCTTCGTTTGTAGCGTCTTTTACTTTGATCCACTTATCATTTGCGCCGATCTTTGCTTCACCGCCTGCTTCTGTGATGGTGAATTCGTAATTGAGCGGGACGCGTTTAATAAGCGACGCGTCACTTACAACAGGTTCTTTGCGCAGCGAGACGAGCTCGACCGTTGTCTTTACTTTTGTGGGTCCACTTGTAGCAGCAGGAGCCGCAGCCGCGGCAGATGTGACGGCTGTGGAGCCGCCCGCATATTTGACATACCACGCAGCGACATAGCCTTCTTTTTTGCTTGCATCACGAACCTTTATCCATTGATTCTGTACGCCAACTTTTGCAATGGTTTCCTTCGCCGCTTCAAGGCTGATCAATTGCTCGGTCGCGGGAACTCGGCGAATCAATGTTTCGGCGGAAACTACCGGCTGGCTGCGGAACGATAATTCCTCAGTAGGATAAAGCGCCAGCGCGCCGGGAGGGACAGGCGTAGGAGCGGGTGCTGCCCCAGGCTTCGGCGCAGCCACGGGAACAGGGGCTGCTCCCGGCTTCGGCGCAGAGATAGTGGGGGCAGCAGCAGCGGGAGCGGCCTTTTGATCGGCAACATACCACGCGGCCACGTATCCCTGATCGCCCTTGGGATCTTGTACTTGAATCCACTGCCCTTGCACGCCAAGTTTGGATTTGGCTTTAGCCTTGTCTTCGAGGCAGATCAACTCGGTACCGAGTAACATGCGCTTCCACAAATATCCCGAAGGGGAGGGGTCTCCGCGTAAAGATAAATCATCTTCCTGTACAAAGAGGATAAATTTATCGGCGGGAACTGCGATCTTGACAGGGGGTTCAGGGGGAGTTGTGCTATACGCGTTGAACCATAACACCGCGCTAATTTCAGAGGCGAGTTTTGCGCCATTATATTTATAACGCGTGGTTAACAACACATCTTTACCGGGTGCATCGCCGCCATATTTGTAGGGATCATAAAGGGAATAGTCATCCCCTTTTTTTTCTTTGACCAATACAAAATGGGTTTGAATGCCGGCTTGCTTATTCCAATCCACCTGTAAAATGACCGGCTTGCCTGCGGCAACGGCTGCATCAATATCCGCAATGGGAGCGGGAGATGCTTCACAAGGCTGCATATCACGGTAACCGCAGTTGGGCCAAATATAAGGCAACATGCTCGGGATAAAAAATGCGCCTTGAAAGCCGCCTGCATTCTTCATCTTCTCGTTGACAGTCGTTGGGGTTTCATTGTAGCCAACTCCATTGAGCATCATGGTGCATGAAGTGAGCAAACAGCCCCACCCGCCAATGGTTGTGTTGTCTGTGGAATGCCCAAGAACAGTTTTCGCCCACGCATCATCATTCTGGTAAAGGTTCTTTGTAACAAACATATTTCTACCTCCTACAAGTGGATTAAATATGAATTCCTAACCAATACATTTTCACACAATTCTACTCTATAAATACCAGCAACGAATTTGCAATTTTTTTAGTGTGCACGCAAAACATGTCAGGCCGGGGTTGCTCCCTGCGCCGTCCCCGGCGCAGGGTTTCCTCGCAAACCGCCGCCGAGGACGGCGGCTGGAACATAGGTTAATGACAACCTTTGCGTGCACACTTTTTTTAATTTTACCCCCAAAATTACAGGCTCTGTTCAACCATAGCCCTAGCCAGACTAATCTCATCCGCGTTGATCGTGTGCGCCATGCCTGAGTAAATCTTATCTGTGACTTGTGCGCCCATCTCTTTTAGCAGGGATACGGTTTCCTGTACGCGCTGGAGCGGAATATGCGGGTCAACATCCGAGCAGCCGATGAAGGCGGGCGTGCCGCTTAAGTCACCGCTGGGTTCGCGTTTTGCATTCAGGGTGCCGATGTAGCCACCGCTAAAAACCAGCAGCCCACCATAACGCTTCGGGTTGCGAATTACGTACTCGCTCGCCAGACATGCTCCCTGCGAAAAACCGCCGACGAATATTTTCTCGGAAGGGATTCCGCTCGCTTCGATTTTCTGGATGAGTCCGCTGATCAACGCCAATGCGGATGATAGATGCGGTTCGTTTTGTTCAACGGGAAAGATGAATCGGTTGGGATACCAGGTGTAGCTGTCCGCTTGGGGTGCAAAAAAAGCAACGTGGGGGTAATCAAAATGCGTTGAGAGGGAGAGGATATCCTCGGCGGGGGCGCCCCTTCCGTGGAGCAGAATCATCGCGGCGGAGGCATCTTCCAATTTAGCGCCCGCCGAATAGATCGGTTGATTTGAATGCGGCATGAATTATTTCGCCTTTTCAATCGGTTTCAAAATCAGCGGCTGAAGTCCCTGCTCGATGGCAGCATAATTTTGCTGAAGCCACGTGGGCAGCCTGAGCGCCTCGCCCAACGCGTTGACGGGTTCGTCAATGGCAAAGCCGGGAGTATTCGTTGCAATCTCGAAGAGCACGCCGCCCGGCTCGCGAAAATAGATGGAATGAAAATAACTGCGGTCGCGGACGGGCGTTACGCCAACGCCAGCCTGATGCAGCGCGGCTTGATATTCCAGTTGCTTTTCATCGTTTGGCACGCTGAACGCGATGTGATGAATTGAGCCCGCGCCGAAATCCGCTTGCGGCTGGCCGGGACGATGCACGATATCCACGATATGACCCAACGCATCCGCACCGCCGACAAAGCGATAGCGATCACCTTCTTGCCCAGCAGCTGTGTAGCCCATGTGATCGATGAGCAAATCCACAGTCGGCTCGACTTCATCGAGCCAGAGGGTGACGCTGTGAAATCCGCTGAGTGTATAAGATTGCGGAATGGGGCCATCTTCCCAGAAGCGGATGGCTGGCGCGGAAACGGAGGCGACCAATTCAACGCGCATGCCGTCGGGGTCATCAAATGGGAGCACATCTTCGTTGAAACGTTTTTCAACGGGTTCGGGTGTGATGCCATTGCGTGTCAAATGTCCCTGCCAAAAATCGAGCGAGCCAACGGGGACGTTATATGCAACCGCAGCGGTTTCGCCATTTCCGCGTGTGGCGCGTTCGGTGTTGGGCCATGCGAAGAAAGTCATCACGCTGCCGGGCGTGCCGGTTTCATCTGCAAAATAAAAATGATAAGTGTCCGGCACATCGAAGTTGACAGTCTTCTTGATCAATCTTTGTCCAAGCACATTACGATAAAAATCAACATTGCGTTGCGGGTCACGCGCTACGGCGGTGACGTGGTGTAAACCTTTAATTGAATCCATGTTTTCTCCTGATTACTTACTGATGTAACGCGACATTTATGTCGCTCTTGATCGAGAAGAGACTGCAAGGCGAGATAAATCTCGCGTTACAGAATCGAGTAGCACCTGCTTTGCGTAAATTGGGTTACTTATAAGAAAAGTCTCCAAGTTCAGAACTTGGAGACTTTTCTTTTCTTACCCGTATAATTCTTTTCTGAAAAACTCTGGCAGGGCAAATGCTGCCTTATGAGTTTCAGGGTTGATGTAATTATTCACACCGGGCGGATAGGGCGTTTTCAAGCCGTTTTCCCACGGTGAATTTGAAACATACATAAAACCAATTCCGCCGCCGGGGTAGGTGGGGACGTTGGCATAATAATACGCAGGATGTTTCGTTAACGCTTTTGCGGATTGATAAATTGTTTGGATCAACTCAGTATCAAAGAATGGCTGCTCGCATTGCGTAGATGCGGCTCCGTTGGGAGTCAATGCGCGCACCATGAGATTGTAGAACTCATCCGAGAATAATCGCTCCGCCATGCCGATCGGGTCGGTGGTATCCGAGATGATGACATCAAACTGACCGGGATTTTCTTCGAGGAATCCAAACGCATCGCGGACGAGTAACTTCGCGCGCAGATCCGCCCACGGGTCGCCAAAAGTCGCGGAGAAATGCTCCCGCGAGAGATCCACCACGCGCTGATCCAATTCGCAAACGATAGCCTCTTCCACGGATGGATAGCGCAAAACCTGTTGCAGCGAGCCGCCATCTCCCCCACCGATGATCAACACGCGCTTGGGATTCCCCACCGCAAGCATCGGCACATGCACGATCATCTCGTGATAACCGATATTGTCGCGCTCGGTGAGTTGGATAATGCCATCCAGGATCATGGCGTTGCCGAAAAACTCGGTTTCAACAACTTGTAAATGTTGATATTGAGTCTGCTCATCCGCGAGGATTTTCTTAACGCGAATGCCCTTGCGGTAATAAGGATGTAATTCTTCAGTAAACCAAATGCTCATCAAATGCCTATTTAGGTAATTCTTGCGTACTAAACACAGGCGGATGTTCCAATGTATACACGGTGGTCTCTTTTGCGATCGCGTCACGGATGTGTTTGGGCGATTGCATCAATCCCAACAATGTCACGCCGTCAAACATTTTGAATACGCCATTCGTTTTTTCCGCGAGCAGTTTATCAACCGCTTCCGGTTCAGGGCGGGTATCAAAGGGTGAATCGCTGGCAAGGATGAATCCCCACGGATGCCCAAGCATAGGCACGTGAATGTTATACGAGTGCACATGCGCAAAGACAGCCTTAAGCGTAGAAACCAAACGGATATGCATATCCATCGAAGGCGGAGAAACGGGACCTGCTTGTAGTAAGAAGTAACCGCCGGGACGTAGCGCTTTTTGCGCCTTCTCAAAATACTCTTTTGTGAAAAGTTTGAACGAGGGTCCCGACTCAATCGGATCGGTAAGATCGGAGATGATCACATCCCACTCAGACGGAGACGAGTCAAGATATGCCACAGCATCTTGAATGACCAACTCAACGCGCGAATCTTCAAACGCGCCTTGATGCATTTCGGGCAAATGCTCGCGGCAAGCCTCGACCACTTCGCCATCCAGATCCACCATCACGACCCGTTCCATCGCATTCCACTTGAGCAGTTCGCGGATCGTAGCCCCTTCACCGCCGCCCAAAACCAAAGCGCGCTTGGGATCGCCTTGATACACGCAAGCCGGATGCACCAGCGATTCATGATACAAATAATCATCACCTGTAGATGACTGCCAGATGCCATCCAAAATCAAACCTTTGCCATAAGTTCCGCAATCCACGATCCACATTTCTTGAAATTCAGTATGCTTGTGCAAAATTACTTTGTGTATTGCGTGATGCAAAACATCATCGGGGGTTAAATAATCCGCGATCCAGTAGAGAGGCGGCTTGGTTTCTTGAGACATAAATAAACTCCTTTAGAAAAATTTCGTTCTCCCTCATCCACTTCGACAGGCTCAGTGACCACCCAGCCCTTCCCCCTGAGAGGGTAGGGAGTCTGAGTCCCCTCTCCCTTTGGGAGAGGGTTAGGGTGAGGGAGATTTTGCGATGGTTACAACTTATGATTCTTATACGGCGATGGGTATCTTGGTTTCAATGGATGCTTCGCGATCGAGTTTGCGAAGCGAGAAATCATCCGCACCAAAAGATTCTTTAATACGCATGATCAAAGGCATCATATCCTTGCCAATGGCACAGGTAAAAAGGTCGATCGCGCAGTAACCATATTCGGGCCATGCGTGCAAGCTTGCATGCGATTCTGAGAGCAGCAAAAAACAAGTAAATCCATGCGGACTGAACTTGTAAAAGCCCTCATCCACAACCGTCAAACCGCTTTCACGCACGGCTTGCGCAAACAGCGCATAAGACCGGTCGCTGTCCATCAAAATTTCAGGGTTGCAGTCGGAGAGATCAAAAATAAAATGCTCTCCCAGTTTCAAATTCGCGTTCACTTACACCTCCAAGGGTATTAAAAAGTAAAGAACCCGCCCGAAAACCAAAACTTCTTATTTCAAAATGACTCCACAGGATGTATCCCTGTGTAACAAGTGAAACGGTTTTCGTGCAGACTCTATGTGCGTGCAGTTATACTATGTACCGGCGGAGTGTCAATCCTTTCAGCCAGTGAATATTATTTATTGCAAAGCCTGATTGAAGTTAAAATCAGCACCGCACAGATTTCAGGGGTCATAATCGTTATTCAAACAAGTTTTTCATCAATGATTTGGCATGGGGTACAAAACAGCGTCAAAAAAAGAAAGAGTCCCGCCGGTTTCTTTAACCGGCGGGACTCTTTTATGATCTGGTAAGACTGAAATCTATTTTTCTTCGATGGTAATACTCTCGATCACATCGCCTGTGAAATTGGGCGCCTGGTCGGGGTCGCGGCGGGTGATAGCGTTGACCACATCCATGCCGCTGATGACCTGTCCGAAGATGGTATATCCCCCGTCAAGTTGAGGCACAGGCACAAATGTAATAAAAAATTGACTGCCGTTTGTATCACGTCCCGCGTTTGCCATGGCCACTACGCCGGGCTTGTCAAACTTCAAATCGCTATCTTCGTTTTGAAATTCATAACCGGGTCCGCCCATACCGGTACCGGTGGGATCGCCCCCCTGCGCCATAAATCCTTCAAGTACGCGGTGGAATGTTATCCCATTAAAAAATCCTTCACGCGCCAAAAACACAAAACTATTGACTGTGATCGGCGCTTTGGTCGGGTACAACTGCACGACAAATTCTCCGCCTTTCGCCATTTTGAATGTGGCGAAATACTGCTTTTGGGTATCAATGACGCCGGGCGCGGTTGTATATTGCTTGTAACTCAACGTAGCAGTGCCTGGCGGCGGAGTGGGTGAATTAGTATCTGGTGTGGAGGTAAGTACGGGTGCGGCTGTAAGTGTGGGCGTTGCCGGTGTCCCCAGCGTAGGTGATGCGAGCGGCGGCAACGGTGCCATGCTTTGCAACTTGGGCAACGCCAAAACGACAAGCACCGCGATTAAAACAAGCGCGCCGGCGACGATTACAAATAATCCGCGTGAATTACTTTTGGGTTTCTGCGTTTTTCCTTGCTCAAAATTCTGTGGGGTCGACATAAAACTATTCTCCTTTTCGTGGCCCCTATTTTACGACAATAATCGCTGCTTCTGCGTAAAATGATAAAATGCGGTTTAACTTCAAAGTTCAATAAAAGGTAAACGGATGAAGATCACATATGCAATCAAAACCTTGCACTACATGACGCCGCAAACCCATCCACTGGGTTGGGGCGGAAAGTTTAGTGAAATCCCTGCGGTTATTGTTATTGTAGCGCGGATGAGATTGGTTGCATGAGTATCGTTTACTTATTAATCGAATTCCTCGACGAACTGATCTACGGCATCAGTGAAGCCGCCTGGCCGCTCATCCGCAATGATTTACATTTGAACTATATTCAAATCGGACTTGCCCTTTCGCTCCCCGGTTTTCTTGCCAACTTCATCGAGCCATTTCTCTTCACACTTGCAGATGCGTGGAAACGCCGCGTTGTGATTTTAGTTGGCGGCATCTTCTTTACAATTTCACTCGCGCTGACGGGTATCAGTTTTTCTTTCCTCTTTCTACTTTCATCATTTATCCTATTTCATCCATCCTCGGGCGCATTCGTCAGCCTCTCGCAAGCCTCGCTAATGGATATGCAGCCCGAACGCCGCGAGCAAAACATGGCGCGCTGGACTTTCGCCGGATCGCTGGGCGTGTTCATCGGGCCGATTCTCTTAAGCGGCGCGGCGTACATCGGCTTCGGTTGGCGCGGAATGTTTCTCACGCTCGCGCTGCTCTCCACGCTGATTCTGATTTACGCGTGGAATAAAATCCCAAACGACAAAACACACATCACAGAATTTCCAAGTTTCAGAAATATTCTCAATCAATTTAAATTCACCTTTCAAGCATTGCGTGACTGGAACATCGTCCGCTGGTTAATCCTGCTTGAATTCTCCGATCTCATGCTCGATGTTTTATATGGATTCCTCCCACTATATTTTGTGGATGTTTCCGGATTCTCTCCCGCGCAAGCCGCGCTCTCCGTGGCCGTGTGGACGGGTATTGGTCTGCTCGGCGATTTTCTGCTCATCCCGCTTATAGAACGCGTCAAAGGTTTGGATTATCTGCGCATCAGCGTCATCCTCGAATTGATTCTGTTTCCGCTATTTCTTCTTTCCTCTATGAACTGGCTAAAAATTATTCTGATCGGCATCATGGGATTTTTTAATTCGGGCTGGTACGCCATCCTCAAAGCGCATCTCTTCGACTCGCTGCACGATCAAAGCGCAGCCGCCTTAACGCTCGACAATGTTTCGGGATTGTTTGGTAAACTCATCCCCTTCGGCATTGGCCTCGCCGCCTATTATTTCGGCATCGGCACAGCCATGTGGATTCTCCTCGCCGGCCCCATCGCCCTTCTTATTGGACTTCCCAAAAAAGTTACAAGTTGACACCCAACACATGACACATGACACCTGACACCTCCATCTACATCCACATCCCATTTTGCAAACATCGCTGCGCGTATTGCGATTTCAACACATACGCCAATCAGGAAGATTCAATCCCTGCGTATGTCAACGCGCTGATAAATGAAATCGAATTTATTGGAAAGCAAAGCCCCCAACCGATTAACATCCACACAGTTTTTTTTGGAGGAGGAACCCCTTCGCTTCTTTCTGCCCACCAATTTGATTCTGTGATGCGGGCATTGCGTGCCGCCTTTATATTCTCCCCCACCGCCGAGATCAGCACCGAAGCAAATCCCGGCACAGTAACACTCGAGAATTTGCGCGGATTAAGAGAGGCCGGCATTAACCGAATCAGCTACGGAGTTCAATCCGCGAACATGGAAGAACTGCGCATGTTGGAACGCGCCCACAATTTCTTCGACGTGATCGAAGCGGTCACAAACTCACGCAAAGCCGGCTTTGACAATTTGAATCTCGACCTGATCTACGGCTTACCCGAACAGACCCTGCAAACATGGAAAACAACTCTCGCGCGCATCGTTGAGCTCAACCCCGAACACATCTCCGCGTATGCGCTCACCCTCGAACACGGCACACCCTTCGGGAGATGGTCAGCCAAAGGATTGCTGCCCATCCCCGACCCTGACCTCGCCGCGGATATGTACGAATACGCGGAGGAATTCTTAGCCTCAAAAGGATACATGCATTACGAGATTTCAAACTGGGCGAAGAACAAGGATGAAGGCAAAAGGATGAAGGATGAATTTAAAAACACTTCATCCCTCATCCCTCATCCTTCATCCTTTGCTTGTCGTCACAACCTCCAATACTGGCACTCACTCCCCTACCTTGCCTTCGGCGCAGGCGCGCATGGATATGCAAACGGCTATCGTTATTCAAATGTCTTGCGAATCAAAACATATATTGAAAGACTTTCAACTTTTCAACCTTCAACCTTCAACGATTTTCCTCTTTCTCCTGCAACGGTCAATCAACATAAGCAGAGCGTGGAAGATGATATTTCCGATTACATGATTAATAATTTGAGATTAATAGAAGCGGGCATTTCAGATTCAGATTTCAAGTCGCGTTTTGGGCGCGGACTTCGGGATGTGTTTCCACAAGAAGTCGAGGAATTGATCCGCGATGGATTGCTTGAATGCAAAACCTCCGAGGTCTTAAAGACCTCGGAGGTTTACAGGCTCACCAAACGCGGAAGACTATTGGGGAATCAAGTCTTCGTACGGTTTGTATAAAAATTTCTATCCAACTTTTGCAAATACTTTCAGTAACTCCGTCGGCGCATGAACGACATAATCAGGCTTCGCAGTGACCAATCTTTCGAGGCTTTGATGTCCCCAGCCAACCGCAATGCTTTGGGCGGAGGCTGCCTGTGCGGCTTGAATATCACTCATGGCATCCCCGATCATAAACACTTCAACCTGCTGTGAAAATTGCATCCGCGCTTTTGAGATTTTTTCCGCTTTGGAGCCCGGCGAATCGATACCGTGAATCACTTGAAAACATTCCTCCAAGCCATGTGCTGAGAGAAACATCTTCACATTTTGCATAGAGTTGGTGGTGACAATGCCAAGCACATGGCTCGCGGATAACGCTCGCACCACTTCAGCCAGCCCCGCAAATATAGCCGGCGGGAATTTCTTTGCCGCGATCTTTTCCAAACAGCGGCGGACAAATTCATTCACCAATGCTTCGGGCACTTCCAATTGCCGCCCGTAGGTGGCGAAGGACATAACCTCCAGCGAGCTCAGATCATGCGCGGTAGCGGTGTGCTTCACGCCCAATTCATCACAAGCCTCCTGCCCAAATTGAAGCAGATCATTGAGCGTATCCGCAAGCACGCCGTCGAAATCAAAGAGAATGAGGGACATAGGTTTTAAATAATAGACCTCCGAGGTCTTAAAGGCCTCGGAGGTCTGCTATTACAAAATTACTTCTTCTTTGCGACTTTCTTGGCTGCGGGTTTCTTCGCTGCAACCAAAGGGCGATGCTTCAACGCTGCATGTGCAGCCGCAAGGCGCGCAATCGGCACGCGGAACGGGGAGCAGGAAACGTAGTTGTTGCCAATCATGTGGCACCACTCGATGGAGTTGGGATCGCCGCCGTGTTCGCCGCAGATACCCACTTCGAGGTTCGGGCGGGTCTTGCGTCCTTCATTGATCGCCCATTGCATCAGGTTGCCCACGCCGTCGCGGTCAATGGTCTGGAAGGGATTCTTTTCGAGAATGCCCTGCTCCTGATAAGTGATCAGGAAGTTGCGCTCGGCATCATCACGTGAATAGCCGTAGGTCATCTGTGTGAGATCGTTGGTGCCGAACGAGAAGAACTCAGCGTGCGTTGCGATTTCTTTCGCAGTCACTGCGGCGCGCGGAATTTCGATCATGGTTCCGAATTTATATTCGAACTTGACCTTCTTCTCTGCCATCACCGCGGATGCGATGCGAACCAAGCGCGGCTGAATCCACTCAAGTTCTTTGACCGTACCGGTAAGCGGGATCATCACTTCGGGCTTCACAACTATTCCGCGCAGCGTGCAATCCGCAGCGGCTTCGAAGATCGCGCGGACTTGCATCTCGACAATTTCGGGCATGTTAATGGAGAGGCGAACACCGCGCAATCCCATCATCGGATTCGATTCGTGCATACCCTTAATTGCCTCAAGCAAATCCTCTTTGGCTTTCAAACCTTCGGTCTCGCCTTTGACGCGCATGGTGATTACTTCTTCGAGAAGTTTTTCTTCGTCGGGCATGAACTCATGCAAAGGCGGGTCGATCAAGCGGATGATCACGGGGAAACCGTCCATCGCTTCAAAGAGACCGTCAAAATCGTTGCGCTGATAAGGCAGAAGTTTATTGAGTGCCTCAGTGCGTCCTTCACTTGTGCCGGAGAGAATCATATCCTGCACGATGGGCAGACGTTCGGGTTCAAAGAACATGTGCTCGGTGCGGCATAAGCCGATACCTACTGCGCCATAAGAACGGGCGCGGCGCGCATCCTTGGGATAATCGGCGTTTGCCCAAACCTGCAAACCGCGAGTAGGAGAACCGGCGGGCGCGACGCGCATATCTTTGCGCGCGCAAATTTCATCCGCCCATTTGAGCAGGGTCAGCAAATCGGTTTGCTCTTCGAGGGTCGGCTCAACGGTGGAAATTTTGCCAGCAAAGACTTTGCCGGTCGTGCCATCCACAGAAATCCAATCGCCTTCTTTGAGAACCATATCACCAACGGTCATGATGCGTTTTTCGAGATCGATCTTAATCATGGATGCGCCGACCACGCAGGGGATACCAAACTGACGCGCGACAACTGCCGCATGTGAGGTGGCTCCGCCTTCGCTGGTGAGCACGCCCTTCGAGGCGATCATGCCATGCACATCATCGGGCTTGGTGAACGGGCGCACCATGATGGTGTCCTGTTTGTGTTCCTTGGTCATCTTCTCGGTCAGGTCAGCATCGAAATAGATTTGACCGACTGCCGCGCCGGGCGAAGCGTTGACGCCTTTCGCGACAAACTTGCCATCCTTCTCGGCTTGATCCATTGCGGCATCATCAAATTGCGGGTGAAGCAAAGAATCAACGTTGTCAGGTGTGACGCGGTTGATGGCTTCTTCTTTAGTGATGAGTTTTTCATTCGCCATCTGCACAGCCATGGTGACTGCAGCTTTGGCGGTGCGCTTGCCAACGCGGGTTTGGAGCATCCACAACTTGCCGCGCTCAATGGTGAATTCCACATCCTGCATATCGCGATAATGTTTTTCGAGTTTCGCGGTAATGCCCATGAACTGCTTGTAGGCTGCGGGCATGTAGGTGATTAGATTCTCGATCTCATCCGCATTGCGAATACCTGCAACCACATCTTCGCCCTGCGCGTTGAGCAAATATTCGCCCATCATTTTCTTGTCGCCGGTGGAGGGGTTGCGCGTGAACGCCACGCCCGTGCCTGAGTCATCGCCCATGTTGCCGAAGACCATCGTACAAATATTGACCGCAGTTCCCAGCGTGTGCGAGATGCCTTCCTTGTTGCGATAATCCACCGCGCGCTTGCCGTTCCACGAGCGGAACACGGCCTCAGTGGCCAGCGATAATTGTTTGTATGGGTCTTGCGGAAAATCCGTGCCTGTTTCTTTTTTGTAAGCCTGTTTATAAAGCCCAACAATTTCACGCCAATCTTCGGCGGTCATGTCGGTGTCGAGCTTATAGCCTTTTTCATTTTTGTATTCATGCAGCGGATGTTCAAAGGCTTCGTCAGCCACATCCATCACCACCGTGCCGAACATCTCGATCAGGCGGCGATATGAGTCATAACCAAAGCGCGGATTCTTGGTGGACTTGATCATGCCTTCCACTACTTCATCCGTCAGACCGATATTCAAGATCGTGTTCATCATGCCCGGCATGGAGAACTTCGCGCCTGAACGGCATGAAACCAAAAGCGGATTCTTCGGATCACCGAATTTCTTGCCCGCTTTCTTTTCGATCGCCTTCATGGCTTTCAATTCCTGATCCCACATTCCAGCGGGGAATTTTCCCGCTTTCTGAAAAGCATTGCACGCCTCAGTTGTGACTGTAAAAAATGGCGGGACCGGCACGCCCGCGCGCGTCATATCCAAAAGGCCCGCACCCTTGCCGCCAACAATGGACTTCACGGTATCCCAGTAACCACCGGCAAGTTTTTCCACTTCCTTAACTTCGTTAAAAAGATAAACCCATTTCATAACCATAACCTCCAAATATAATTTCAAACTTTGGCTATTTCCAAAGATTGCTATTTGATTGTGAAATATTTTACCAAAAAAGGGTAGATTCACAACCTGACAAAAATCACGTCATTTCACGATTTCAATCTGTTAACCCATTGCAAAGCACAATAGTTCTTGAATCAGTGATAATAAAGAAAAATATGAAAACAAAAGTGTTAGTTATTGACGATGATATTGCCATCACTGAATTGATGGATCTATTACTTCAGGCGCACGGCTTTGACGTAATAACAACCAACAGCGGCGCTGAGGGCATTAAACTCACAGCAGAGAAAAATCCACATATTGTGCTGCTCGATCTGATGATGCCAGATATGGACGGCTGGCAGGTCAGTAAAGCGATCCGCAAATTTAGCAACATCCCCATTCTAATCCTTTCGGCAGTCAATGATCCAAGCATGGTCGCCAGCGCATTGGATGGAGGCGCAGATGGCTTCCTCTCCAAGCCAGTCCCAACCAGTGTGCTTGTTGCGCACATTAAGCAATTGACTAAACAGACGGGCTCCCTTGGGAATTTAAATTCAAATCTGAATTCATCTGCTGTTCGAAGAAATACCCAGCCGCTTGCTTCTTAATTAGTCACCTGATTCAAAATGATATGTCACACCTGCACTGGCGTGCGGCGCAAGTGTTGCGAGGACGCTCTTGTTCTTTGTCCGAAGCAATCCGCTCTTGCCTGTCCGAGATTGCTTCGCCGCAAAACCAAGGTGTGCACGCAAAGGTTGTCATTAACCTATGCTCCAGCCGCCGTCCTCGGCGGCGGTTTGCGAGGAAACC
>VFKN01000150.1 GCA_009885525.1 Anaerolineaceae bacterium
GTTGAGTTCAATATCGTCAATCATGCTGGTGTTAGTTTACTCGTTTATCTTTGTTCCGGGGGGGATTCAATAATTTCCTGCTCATCCCCGATTTATTGAGATGATACTTCGCTTCTGGGAAAAATATTACGCATTGATGTAAACGGCGATGACTTCCCCAGCGATCCCAATAAAAATTATGCCATCCCCGCGACAAATCCCTTTGCAGGCACGGATGGGAGCGACGAGATTTGGGCGTACGGATTACGCAACCCCTGGCGAATATCCTTTGACAAAAGCACCGGCGATCTATACATCGGTGATGTAGGTCAGGGGCAGCGCGAGGAAATCGACTTCCAATCATCCACAAGCGCGGGCGGAGAAAATTATGGCTGGAATGTAATGGAAGGAACGCTATGCTATAACCCATCCAGCAGATGTGATACCAGCGGAAAGGTATTACCTGTTACAGAGTATAGCCATGCTACTGGTTGTTCCGTTACAGGCGGATACGTGTATCGCGGACTGCAATCCCCTGCGCTGCAAGGTGTATATTTATATGCAGATTATTGTGAAGGTTTATTGTTCGGTCTGGTCAAAAACAGCAGCGCGCAATGGGAAACAAAACTTATAGCAGATACTCCCTACACCATCACGTCATTTGGCGAAGCAGAAGATGGTGAGTTATTTATAACCGACTATGCAAGTGGAAGTGTGATTAAGATCGTACCGCCCCCCACGACTACCGCGATATATAGATCACAAGCCGCGAATGACGGGTATGTCACAGAATTAAATGAATCAAGTGGAACTGGCGGAGCGGTCAATGCAAAAGCCACTGTTCTTCGCATTGGAGATAACCCACAAAACAAACAGTACCGCGCTATTCTGTCGTTTAATACCGGCGCAAGTTTGCCTGATAATGCAGTCATCACTAAAGTAACGCTCAAGGTGAAAAAAGCCAGCGTAGTCGGTGGCGGCGACCCGCTGAACACTTTTGGCGGGTTCGTTGCGCAGATCAAGAAAGGCACGTTTGGAAGAGCCGCGCTGACGATCAGAGATTTTCAGACAACAGCTAATGCAGCCACCGCAGCAGTGAAACCCCCACTGGTGAACAGCTGGTATAGCATCGATATGACCAGCGTCAAGGCGTATGTCAACACCACTGGCATCACGCAGATTCGCTTGCGCTTCAAACTGGATGACAACAATAATTTAATCGCGAACTATTTGAAGTTGTACAGCGGCAATGCACTTATGGCATCCCGCCCGCAGTTGATCGTGGAGTATTACGTTCCGTAAATACCTACAGACATTGAACATCAAATAAAAACAAAAGGACAGGAATTTGAGTTCCTATCCTTTTTGTTTGCCACTGGATTACAGTATTGCAATTAATAAAACGGCAAACTTCATTCCCATTCTCGGATAAATCGCTATAATCCAAATTGTTGTGCGTGTTGTTTTTCAACATGTCCGACAAAATTCAATTTCATAAAACAGGTCAGTATGCATATCATTAATGATTTCAATAAAAAATGGAATAAACTGTATAAATTGCTGTTTCTAGGAAGTCTGCTCCTTTCGCTGGGCGTAGGAAATTTATCCCCGGCACATGCGCAGCAATCATCGGCAGCGCTCATTGAGATTAGCGTAAACCCGAGCATTGGACAAAGCGAAGACATCAGCGTGCATGTCATCATCAGCAATCCCAATAATGCAGAAATCAGGGTGCTGAAGTGGTTCACGCCGCTTGCTGAATTAAAAGAGCCGATGTTCAACATTTCGCGCGACGGTGAATCGCTTGCATACAGCGGGGCGATCTATAAACGCGCGGAACCAAACGCGGATGATTATGTGACTTTATCTGCCGGTGAAAAATTGAGCGGCGATATAAGTATTTCCGATCTATACGATTTCTCAGTCTCCGGAAATTATCAGGTCACCTATAACGCTTCATCCGAGAAACTATACACGACAAATAACGATAGGCGCTTATTGCCTCACGCCGGGGCGCTGATATCAAACACAACAGGGACGTTCATCACTGGCCGCGCACTCCCCGCAGCGGATGAAATATCAGCCCAGACGGTGACTGGCTCCAACACTTTTAGCACCAGTTGCACGCCCGAGCGTCAAACGATGTTGATTGACGCCCGCTCCGCTGCAAGCACATATGCGGACAGCGCAGCCGGTTACTTTAACGCCAACTTACAAGGTGCGCGTTACACAACATGGTATGGCGCATATAATCTCAGCCGCTATACCAGTGTTGCAAGTAACTTTAACAAGATACGTACCACTGTAGACACTGCCTCCGAAATAAGTTTTAACTGTAACTGTATAAACCCCGGCGTCTATGCGTATGTGTATCCCAATAAACCGTACAATATATACTTATGCAAAGCGTTCTGGTCCTCCCCGTTGACCGGCTCAAATTCACAGGCAGGGACACTCATCCATGCGATCAGTCACTTCAACAGCATAGCCGGCACGGTTGACTATGTCACCGGGCAGAGTGGCGCAAAAAATCTGGCGAATACAAATCCTGTCAACGCGATTAAAAACGCGGATAATTATGAATACTTCGCGGAAAATAATCCCGCGGCTGCAGAATCATCCCCAACAGTAAACTACGTGGAAGATCCGGGATTTGAAGCCTATACGCCGAGCCTAAACTGGGCGGAATCATCCACAAATTTCGACACGCCGTTATGCAGCATCGCAGATTGCGGCAATGATCCTCACGCATATGGGCCGCATACCGGTTCCACATGGGGTTGGTTCGGAGCAACAAATCTTGACGAAACTGCATCATTATCCCAAACGGTTACTATCCCTAACGGAACCGCAAACCTTAGTTTTTATTTTTGGATGGGCTCCGCTGAATCCGGCAGTGACGCAAACGATGTCTTCACGGTTGACATTGACGGCACTACGATATTCTCGGCAAACGCAACTCAACAAAATTCATATTCAGCCTATAAGATTGTGCGTTTAAACGTCAATGGTTTTGCGGACGGCAGCGCGCATACGCTTACATTCAAATCAGTTACAACCGATCAGGTCGTTGACTTTAATCTGGACGACGTTCTTTTAACAAAAACGAGCCTCAGACTATTTACTTCAAAAGGCAACTACGACGGCTGGGTCCTTGAAACATCTAAAAATAGACAGACCGGCGGAACAAAGAATACCGCGGCCGCTACCTTTAACGTGGGCGATAATGCAGCCAATAAACAATATCGCAGCATCTTATCTTTCAATACCGGCGCGGTCATTCCCTATGACGCCGTCATCACCAAAGCCGCACTCAAGATAAAACGCAGCGGCATTGTAGGCAGCGGAAATCCATTAACAACATTTCAAGGATTCTATGTCGATGTTAAGAAAGGCTCCTTTGGCATGGCTTCTCTGACGATCAATGACTTTCAGGCAGTTGTAAACCAAACATTGGGACCGTTTACGCCTGCTTTAAGCAGCGGATGGTATACGCTTAACCTGATCAATGCCGAGTCTTACATCAATGCCAGCACAACAAATTCGGGTCTGACCCAGATCCGCCTGCGCTTTAAATTGGCCAGCAACAACAATAATAAAGCCAATTTCATTAAACTCTATAGCGGCAACGCAGCGACTGCATCCAACCGCCCGAAGTTGGTGATTGAGTATTACGTTCCCTAGCAGTGTTCTTTAGTTATCTGCCATTGATATCTTGAAAATCGAATTGAAAAAAGGACGGTCAGTCCTTTTTTCAATTCGATTTAAAACTTACAACACATCGCCCATTGGTACTCTTAGTATAAAGGCATATTTTTTTGGCGTCATATTACCGTACAATAAAGCCATAAATTTATCGGTGTTTAGCAATGCAAGAAAAGGAGCGTAAGACCATGAAACAGCAATCCTATTTTTTTGATGGGCGCAGATTTACCAGACTCGCGTTGATTTTGTCCTTTATATTTTCAACAATTTTTATGAGTCCAATGCAACCTGCGCGGGCCGCGGGAAGCCCGTTGAAAGTTGTCGGGCGCTTCCTACAGGATGCCAATGGACACGATATTATGATGCGGGGTGTAAATATACCCGTCTACAAATCAGGATATGATGATGATCTGGATGCAGTCGCGGCGGCAGTGGCGACTACAAAAACGAATGTGGTGCGCTTGGAGTGGTGGGCGAATCCACCTGTTGGATCATTATATACAGTTGAAAATCTTGATCGCGCGATTCAGAAATACGCAGACCTCGGTATTTTGCCGATAATTGAATTGCACGACCTTACCTATATATATGGTCAGGATGCCAAACCTGGAAATCCTCCCAACTCCAATGGCAACGATCAAACAATTTTCGCAAATACAATCACAAGTTTTTGGACACGAGCTGATGTGTTGCCCATTCTCATCAAGCATCAGGATCATCTGGTGATTAATCTAGCAAATGAATGGGGTTCCAGCACTTATAGTGACGCTACTCCTACGACTACAAATTTTATTCAAAACTACACGGCTGCCATCACTGCCATGCGGAATGTAGGGATTAACGCGCCCATAATGGTAGATGCCCCCAAGGGATTTGAATATCAATTTATCCTTGCTAACGGTCAAGCCATTCTGGATGCTGACCCGCAACATAACACCATGTTTAGTATCCATGCTTATTGGGCGGCAAGAGCACCACTCGGATATACCGATGCGCAGGTGAACCAAATATTGACCGATATCAAGAATAGCGGCCTTCCAATTATTCTTGGGGAAGTTTCCAGCAATGCATGGGCTAACAGTCCATGCGACCCTGTTAATTACGATAATTTATTAACGACGGCAAATACAAACCAGATCGGCTATCTAATCTGGGCATGGTATGAAGACGGAACATGCGGGGCGGACATGAACATGACTGCTGATGGCGTTACGATTCCTGCATTAGCAAGCTTTGGCTACAATGTTCTCAATGGAGCCAATTACGGAATTAATACTGCCAGCCCAACTACCACCCCAATAGCAACCACACTAACAATCAACAGCAAAATACTCACCGCCGGACGCGCCATTGCAAACTGGCCTGCAAATATTCCAGCAGGCGAGAAGCGTCCTGTGCTGGTATTTTTACCCGGCTGGGGCGGAACAGGCGCAGTAGATGCATCTATAGATGCACAAAATACATTACTCGCAAATCAAGGCTATGTTACGCTGGCAATCGGTTTTGATGAGATTTCGACTTGGATCAGTAATATCGATGTCAAAACAAAAGACGGGTTGGATCTATTATGCGGTGATGCCACTATCCCCGCGAATTGCGACGCGATCACATTGGTGGGCGAATCTTATGGCGCGGCGCAAAACTACTGGGTCATCGAATATCTGCGCGACAGTGGATATAACGGTGGCGCAGCAGGCAACGCCATCGCGTTTCTTTCAGAAGATTCTGGGTATGGCGCGCCCGGCACATTAACCGATTACAACACCGGCGCATACACACGCAGCGGATTGGCGAACACAAGCGCATACAGCGTAGCCATGATCGAAAACCTCGGAGACACCACCTTCCCCGTGGATGCCTGCACCTGGGGAAATTGCGGCGCGCGGACTTTAAGCGACGCGCACCTCGCGCGCGGAGATCAAAACGTTTTTAGTATTTGTCCCGCGAGTGGAGAGCACGGCACGCGTGGTTTCGCAAATTGGGATGCCTGGGTCGTATCAGCTTTGAAGACGATGATCCACATAAAAAACGGAATACCAACATTCACAAATTACACCGCGCCCACATTAACTGTTGGCAATATCTGTACATCGCCTCAAGAGCGTGTAAAAAATGGCAGCTTTGAGACATATAAAACCACATCCAAGATCCCGAGCTTCTGGACGCCAGCGAAGTTCACTACTTCTGATGGAAAAAGCACGCTGTACAGGAAATTTGGTAAAGCCTCTGTTAAAATCACAGGCACGGGTGCAGTCAAGACCTTGACTCAAAAACCAGTAGCCGTAAGCGGCGTGACAGGCGCTCCCTTTACACTTTCCTATTACATAAAGACAAGTTCCATGCCAACTGCGAAATTATGTCAGGTACAGGTATTATTCTATAATGGCAGTTCCTCGGCGGGAAAGTCACTGCCTTTGAAATGTCCCAAGGCGGCGACCTGGAAATTGGTGAAAATAAACTTTACCGCGCCCGCAGCATATACCTCAGCGGCGATCAAGATTACGTATACTAAAACCAGCGGCACAGTTTGGTTTGATGGAGTGAGTTTAATGAGATAAAAATTCAAAACCCATAGAGCAAGCGATCTGATGAATTTCAAAATCATAGTTTACTGGAATTACCATAATTTAATTATAAAAAAGGACAATATGAATATTACGGATTACTTCAACCAAAAATTAAGCAAAGTATATAGATTTCTATTTCTTGGCGCATTGATTCTCACACTGGGCGCCGGAAACTTCTCCCCTGCTCGCGCTCAGCAATCATCGGCGGCGCTGGTTGAGATCAGCGTAAACAATCCGGCCATCGGGCAAAACGAAGATGTGATCGTGCATGTCACCATCAGCAATCCCAACAGCGTAGAGATCAGGGTGCTTAATTGGTTCACGCCGCTGGCCGAATCAAAAGAGCCGATGTTCAGCGTTACGCGCGATGGAAATCCCCTCGCTTATCTTGGCGCAATCTACAAACGCGCCGAACCAACCAGCGCCGATTACGTTACCCTGCCCGCCGGCGAAAGCCTGAGCGGTGATGTCAACATTTCGGCGTTATATGATTTCTCAGTCGCCGGAAATTATCAGGTCGCGTACAACGCCTCTTCGGAAAAAATGTTCACAACCGATAACGGCAGGCGCTTACTGCCCTACGCCGGAACGCTCACATCGAATACGCTGGATTTGTTAATTGATGGCCGTTCCCTGCCGGTAGCGAGTGAAGTGGCAGCCCAAACAGTCATTGGGACCAACACTTTTACCAGCTGCAGCGCATCACAGCAGACCAACTTAATCGCTGCGCGTAATGCCGCAAGCGATTATGCCACTGAAGCGGTGAAATACTTTAATAATAATCAGCAAGGCGCGCGCTATACAACATGGTTTGGTGCATATAATGCCACTCGCTATGCCACAGTAGCAGGCCACTACAGCAAACTCCACACTGCCATAGACACCGCCACCCCAATGAATTTCAACTGCGGTTGCACAGATCCCGGCATCTATGCCTATGTCTATCCTGACCTGCCGTATCAGATTCACTTATGCGGAGCGTTCTGGTCTTCTCCGGTTACAGGTACCGATTCAAGAGCGGGAACACTCATCCACGAAATCTCTCACTTCACGGTTGTAGCTGGCACTGACGATTATGTTTACGGGCAAGCCGGCTCGAAAAATCTGGCAATTAACAATCCTGCGCATGCCATCATGAACGCCGACAGCCATGAATATTTTGCAGAAAACAACCCATCGCTTGAATCGATCCAGTCAAACAACTACGTGAAAGACCCGGGATTTGAGGCATATACACCCAGCTCAGTTTGGACGGAATCTTCCACAAATTTTGGGACGCCATTATGTACCGCAGCAGCCTGCACAGGCGCTGGCTCTCCTCATACAGGTTTGGCATGGGGCTGGTTAGGAGGAAATGTGCTTGATGAAACTTCAATTTTGTCGCAAACGGTCACTTTCCCAAGCGGAGGCGCCAACCTTAGCTTTTATCTTTACATCGGCTCCGCCGACGCCGGCAGCGACGCAAACGATGTCTTCACAGTTGATATTGATGGCACAACAATATTCTCGGCAAACGCGACCCAGATCAGTTCATATGCAACCTACAAGCTTGTGAATCTGAATGTCAGCAGCTTTGCCAACGGCGGTTCACATCTCCTTACATTTAAATCTGTGACAACCGGACAAATCGTTGATTTCAATATGGACGATGTTCTTTTGGTTGGCACAACCACCAAGAATATTACATCAAACGGCGCCCAAGATGGCTGGACGCTGGAAACGGCTAGAAACAGCGGAAAAGGCGGAACAATGGATAATACTTCCGCCACTTTCAACGTCGGCGACAATGCAGCCAATAAACAATATCGCAGCATCTTATCGTTCAACACCGGCGCGGCCATCCCCTACGATGCTGTCATCATCTCGGCTACACTCAAAGTCAAACAAAATGGCATTGTAGGCGGAGGAAATCCGATAACAAAATTTCTGGGTTTCATGGTGGACATTAAGAAAGGTCTGTTTGGCACCGCGCCTCTGGCGATCGGCGATTTCCAGGCAAAAGCCAGTAAAACCACCGGTCCTTTCAGCCCTGCCATAAGTAGTGGATGGTACACAATTAGCCTGACCCCAGTCCAGTCTTACATCAATACCGGCACCGCCGGGGCAGGTCTTACTCAAATACGCTTGCGCTTCAAAGTTGCCAACAATAACAACAAGGCAGCAAACTTCATCAAGTTTTATAGCGGCAACACAACAACTGCGTCATTCCGCCCGACGTTGACCGTTCAGTATTACGTACCGTAGATAGAAATCAAAAAGGCCGCTTCTGATCTCTCAGAAGCGGCCTTTTTATTTAATAACTCACCATACGCACCCTGCCCTCTCCCAAAGGGAGAGGGGAAACTCCCTTCCCCTTCGGGGGAAGGGTTGGGGATGAGGGAGGCATAAGGTAACGTAATGATCTAAAACAAATATTTATGATATTTATCTAGTATATTGACAAGGCGAATTCACACGAGTATACTCCCATTTATGAAATCAACGCGAGACAAGATTTTACGAACCCTTTTGAGCAAGCCGCGCTCGACAATTAATGACCTGGCTGAGGCTGTTGGCATTAATCCTATTTCTGTGCGACATCACCTGACCAATCTTCAAATAGAGGGGCTGGTGGAAGGACAGGAGGAGCGTCACGGGGTCGGACGTCCGCGCCTGGTATACATCCTGACCGATGAAGGCATGGAGCGCTTCCCTACACGCTACCTGCGTCTGACCACGCGTCTGTTATCACAAATGAAAGATACCATGCCCGGGCCAGTCATTGCCAAATTATTCAGCCAGATCGCAGAAGATATGGCAAGTGAATACGCCAGTGACATGAAAAACTTAAGTATGGAAGAACGGCTTGACTTCGTCCAAGAAATGTTGGCGCAGGAAGGTTTCACTGTGGAATGGGAAAAGAAAGACGGGCAGTATCAGATCCATGAAATTTCATGTCCGTACTATCAAATTGGAATAGCCCATCCCGAAGTATGCACGGTTGACCAAACCCTAATCTCCAAAATGCTGGCATTGCCCGCCAACAAAGTACAGTGTATTTTGAGCGGCGCCTCGCATTGTACGTATGTTATCCAAACTGAAAAAATTAAAAACCAAAAATAAGGAGCCAAAATGACAGACACAGACTCTGAAGTACAAGAAATTCAATGGACACTTCACCAAACACACCCCGAGCGCATAGTGGAAGTACGCGCCCGCCTCTCCGAGGTGATCGACCCTGAGATCGGGATGAACATCATCCAGCTAGGCTTAATCCGCGATGTTGAAATCGAAAACGGGATCGGGCGCATCAAAATGATCTTGACCACACCCTTCTGCCCTTACGGTCCCGCGATGATCGAGATGACCAAAGCCAAAGCCGTCGAAGGACTCAACATGCCGGTCAACATTGAAATGGGCATGGACATGTGGGATTTCTCGATGATGGAAGACCCCACAGCATTAGATTGGGGAATGTACTCGTAGGAAAAAGTTACAAGTCACAGGTCAAAAGTCGAAGGTTAAAAGAAAAAAGACGCCATCCATTTTGGATAGGCGTCTTTTTTCTTTTTTTTCATCCTTCATAATTCATCCTTTCCCCCTCACTCCCCTTTTTTCCAATGCATTGCATTGGGTTGTTCGCCTTCATCAAATCCTGAAATGATGATCAAAGCATTGACCACGGCAGTGGTGGGGTTTTTCCATTTATGCTGCAACTTGGATGCAAACAATAAACTATCGCCTGCCTCCAAATGAAAGACTTGTTTATCGACGTAATATTCCAATTTGCCACGCAAACAGAATACGAATTCATGTCCCGTATGGACAATGGTGTGAGGTCCGCTTGAAGCGCCGGATTCCAGTGTGAGCATGAACGGTTCGACGCGCCCGACAAACTGTTCCCCACCCAAAGCCTCAAACACGCCGCGTGTAAAGGACATACGCGTGCGCTGATCCGATTTCAAAAAGACGACCTGCTTCTTCTCATTCTGTGAGCCGAAGAAAGCAGTGATTGAAACCCCCAAAGCATCTGCCAATTTATAAAGCGTACTTACCGAAGGAGAGGTTTTGCCGCGTTCAATCATCGAAAGTGCATTGGCAGACAGCCCGCTCTTTGTAGCAAGCGTGCGCATTGAAATACCGCGCGCCTCGCGCAGTTCACGTAGACTAGTCGCAACATTCACAGACATTGCTTCGCGTACAAATGATTCCATGTTTACCTCCAGGGGTGACTTCCGAGATGTAATTCGCATAAATATTATCGGATTATACCTCCAATTATATATGACATTAAACGAAACTTAATATGACACAACCCACTGTTGTATAAGTTGTCACAAATGTATGATGGGGTTACAAATATGCGTTTATACGAATATAGGAAAAATATGGTCACACCTACCCTTCAACAAGAGATCACTCAACTCGAAGCCAATTTTTGCGCAGCGCTTTCAGATCCAAATCGTTTGCTGATTCTTTACGCGCTTAATGAAAGTCCGCGCAACGTGACCGACCTCGCGAATGAACTCGCGCTCAATCAACCCACCGCGTCGCGGCATCTCAAAGTCCTGCGTGAGCGCGGACTTGTGCACACCGTCCGCACGGGGACAACCATCACCTACCATCTATCTGATTCAAGATTAATTCAGGCGCTTGATCTGCTGCGAAGCGTTATGCGCGAACGGCTTGCGTATCAAGCAAACCTGGTCAGTGAAATCCCACAGGAGAATGTATGACGAAGAACCGCTTTCCTCTTTGGACCGTAGGGCTGGTCGGCATTTTGATGCTGATCCTCGTCCCGGTTCTTTACTTCCTGCCGCGCGCCCAATCGAAGAATGACCCCGCGGCACATCTACCCATCAAAGCCGTGCACGTGGATCATAAAGACATCGTCAAAGGCGAATTCAAAACGGGACAGGATGTCACCCGCGCCTGCCTCGAATGCCACAAAGACGCGGCAACCCAGTTGATGAAGACCACGCACTGGACGTGGGAATCAAAAGCGTTCGATGTTCCGTGGCGCGAAGACGATGTGACCATCGGCAAGATCAATCAGATCAATAATTTCTGCATCGGCTCACAAGGCAACGAGAATAAATGCATGTCCTGTCACGCCGGTTATGGCTGGGAAGAAGGCAAGAAGGTTCAACAATCCAAAGCAGAAAATGTAGACTGCCTCGCCTGCCACGCGGATACCGGCTCTTACGGCAAAGGTTTATTCGGCAACCCCGCCGATGGCGTTGACCTGTTAGCTGCCGCGCAAAGCGTGCGCGCTGTCACCCGCGAGAACTGCGGCAAATGCCACTTCGATGGCGGCGGCGGTAACGGCGTCAAACACGGCGACCTCGATGAGAGTTTGTATTCCCCCAATGAAAGCCTCGACGTACACATGGGCGGCGAGAACAACATGCAATGCACCGATTGTCACACTACAAAAGATCATCAGATTTTAGGCAGAATGCTCGCAGACAATTACACCATCGACCCGAAAGAACAGGTCTCCTGCGAACAATGCCACGTGAATCAAAAGCACGAAGATGAACGCATCAACACACATCTTTCGGCGGTTGCATGCCAGACCTGTCACGTGCCTACGATGGCGCTTGAAGATCCCACCAAAGTTTACTGGGACTGGTCACAAGCCGGGCAGGAAGGACGCACGGACGATCATTTCACTTATCTTAAAATCAAAGGTGAATTTGTTTACGAAAAGAATTACACGCCTGCCTATCTTTGGTTCAACGGCAACAATGAATATCGTTATATTCTCGGCGATCCGCTGGGCAAGGACGGCATTACCTACATCAACAAACCCGCAGGTGATATCAAAGATAAGCAGGCAAAAATATTCCCCTTCAAACTACATGTCGCCAAGCAGCCTTATGATGTGAAAAATAATTACCTGCTCCAACCTGTTACATCCGGCAAAGACGGCTACTGGACAACCTTCGACTGGAACAGCGCCTTCGAACTTGCTGCGCCCATCACAGGACTCAAATACAGCGGCGAATATGGTTTCACCACCACTTATATGTATTGGACAACCACACACATGGTACAGCCCGCCAGTGAAGCCCTGCAATGTGACTCATGCCACGGTGAAAATGGTCGCCTCGACTGGACAGCCCTCGGCTATTCCGGCGATCCGATTGAATGGGGCGGGAGAAAGTAATTAGAGAATAGTGATTAGAGAATAGTTGCCAGTCATCTAGTCGCTACTCATCTAGTCTCAAGGAAATAAACTATGAAACGATACTCACTATTTTTTCAGCTCGGATTAATTGCCCTGATATTTGCCATTGGAATTGGAACGGTTCTTGCTTCGCCTGAATCTATGCCAACGTCGCAGGCTTCGACGCTGCACCCGAATTTTATTCTGCTTGATTCAAACGGCGCGAACGTGCTTGAAAGCGCCAATGCGGTTTCAACCATGAACACCTGCGGACAATGCCACGATACGAATTTCATTGAGAAACATGCGTTTCACTCCGACCTCGGCTTGAGCGAGTACAACGCAAAGAGCAAAACACTCGACACCAGCAACGGACTCTTCGGTCAGTGGAATCCGCTCACCTATCGCTACCTCTCCCCTGCGGGCGATGCGCAGCTGGATCTCTCCACGGCGGAGTGGCTCATGGTCAACGGGGAGCGAGTTGTGGGCGGCGGTCCCGCGACTACATCGCGTGCGGGGGAATTTTTGGGCGATATAAAAATCAGCGACGCGAATCCAGAAACCGCGATTTTGAATCCAGATGGGAATGTATCCACTTGGGATTGGAAAAAATCCGGCACGATGGAAATGAACTGCTTCCTGTGTCATCTTGAAACGCCGAACACCACCGCCCGCGCGGATGCAATTCACGCGGGAGAATTCGGCAGCGCGAATACTGCCACACTCCTCGATTTAAAAATCGTCAGCAAATCCGCGGATGGCTGGGCATGGAATAAAGAAGCGTTCAACGCAAATGGCGAACTCAAGAGTGAAATGCTTGGCATTCAAGATCCGACCAACGCAAATTGCGCGACGTGTCATGGTGAAGTGCATCCCAACTCGGGCGACCCGCTGACCATCAATCAATGTGATTTGAATTACACGCAGACTGCAACCACGGGTCAGGTCGTCAGCGGACAGCGCATTAATCAATCGGGTATGAATATTGCAAGCAAAGATGGGCTGGATCGCTCATGGGACATCCACGCGGAACGCGAATTGCAATGCACCGATTGTCACTACGCGTTGAACAATCCGTCACACATCAGTGAAATACAAAGTAACAATCCTGAGCATCTTGTTTATGATCCGCGTTCTTTGGAAATCGGTGAATATCTGCAAAGACCCGACCACAACTTTGCGCGTGGACAAAGCGCGCAGTTCAATGTCGCGCCGGAATATAAAGGCACGATGCGCCGCTGCGAAAATTGCCACGATGCAAATAAAGGTCACGCAGATTGGCTGCCCTATATCGACACACACATGGCGGCAATTGCCTGCGAAACCTGCCACATCCCGCAAATGTATGCGCCCGCGATTCAGGCTTATGACTGGACTGTGATTACGACCACTGGTCAGGCTGTCGAATCCTGTCGCGGCGTGGAAGGTAAACCGAATGAGGTGACTTCATTGGTGACAGGCTATAAGCCTGTGCTACTTAATCGCACGAACATTGACGGCAAGATATTGCTCGCGCCATATAACTTGATCACGTCTTTTTATTGGGTATATGACGACGTGAACGGCAAGCGTCCCGTGCGCTTAATTGATCTCAAATCCGCGTATCTTGAAAGTGGAAATTATGCAGACGATATTGTCACAGCCTTCGATGCGAATAGTGACGGAAAATTAAGTAACGCCGAACTCACGATTGACTCACCTGCAAAAGAAGAAGTGGTAAAAACAAAACTCGCCGCGCTTGGATTGAAAAATCCGCGCATTGAAGGTATGGTGCAGCCGTATAGCATCAATCACAATGTCACCCGCGGAGAGAACGCGGTCAATGACTGTAAATCCTGTCACGATAAAAACTCGCGGATGACGCAATCCATCAAACTCGCGGATCATGCGCCTGTGATGCCGATATTTGACACGAACAATAACGTGAACGGCTCTGGCGAAATTGTCAAAGGCGAAGACGGCGCGTTGTATTATCAACCGAATCCCGCGCAAGATAATATGTATGTCTTCGGTTCCAGCCGCATCAATTGGGTTGATTGGTTTGGCGCAATTGCATTTGCAGGTTCGCTTTTAGGCGTGCTCACGCACGGGACGTTGAGATATTTTTCATCCAAAAAACAAAAGAGTCACGGAAAAACCGAACGTATTTATATGTACGAACCGTATCGCCGCTTCTGGCATTGGTTGCAAACAATCACTATTGTTGCGTTGCTCTTCACGGGCTTGATCATCCATAGACCGGATATTTTCGGCGCGTTCTCGTTCCGCGGTGTGGTGACGATACATAATGTTCTGGCGGTCATCTTAGTGCTCAATGCGGCGCTGTCGCTGTTCTATCACATTGCAACAGAAAAAATCCGCGAGTTCATCCCGCATCCATATGGTTTCTTCGACGATGCAATCGTACAGGCGAAATATTATGTCGGCGGAATCTTCAAAGGTGAAGGCCATCCGTTCAAGAAGTTACCGACCAGCCGCATGAATCCGATTCAGAAAATGACCTACTTCATGATTTTGAATGTGCTGCTGCCGCTGCAAATTATCACCGGCGCGTTGATGTGGAGTGTGCAAAAGTTCCCGCAATTCGCAAACGCACTGGGCGGGCTGCCCTTCCTCGCTCCGTTCCATTCGCTCGTTGCATGGATGTTCGGCACGTTCATCCTTGTGCATGTGTACATGACTACCACTGGCGCAACTCCGCTTGAAGCGATGCGCGGAATGGTGACTGGTTATGAAGAAGTTGAAGTGAAGAGATTAGAGATTAGAGATTAGAGATCAGAGATTAGTTGGCTGTAAATAATATTCTGACCTTCAACTTGTAACCTGTAACTTGTAACTCAGGAGTTCTATATGACTACTCAAACAAAAAAATCAATATTCAACCGCCCTGAAAAGCCTTATGTGCATCCATACTTTGGCGGGCTTGTGCTGGGAATTATTTTGTTCCTCGCATTCTTCCTGACCGGTAATGGGCTCGGCTCATCGGGTGCGACCAGCCGTATCGATGCGGCGCTCGTGGACGCGGTTTCTCCCTCCCACGTGGACAATAATCCGTATCTGTTAAAAATGGCGGGCGGAGATAAAAATCCGTTCGACGATTGGATCATTCCCGTATTCTTCGGCGCGCTGCTCGGCGGATTTTCATCGGGATTTTTCAACGGCCGCCTGAAATTCATGACCACCAAGGGACCCAACATCTCCAATCGCACGCGCTGGCTGATGTCTTTCCTCGGCGGCGTGATCTTCCTCTACGGCGCACGCATGGCGCGTGGATGTACATCGGGGCAGGCGTTATCCGGCGGCGCAACGCTTGCAGCTGGTTCGTGGGCGGTCATGCTGGCGATCTTCGCGGGCGCGTATGCCGTGGCGTATTTTGTCAGAAAACTGTGGAATTAACCATGTTACGAGTTACAAGTTACGCAATCCGTAACACGTAACTTGTAACTCGTATCGAGTAACTTCAGGAGACTCAAAATGAACTTCCCCCTCCCCTCTCTCGTAGCAGTCAGCGCGGCCAACCCGTGGACGTATGTCCTATTTGCCGCGATCGGTTTCGCGTTTGGTTATACACTCGAAATGTCCGGCTTCGGCGATTCGAGAAAACTTGCGGCGCAATTTTATTTCACTGAGATGACCGTGCTCAAAGTCATGTTCACCGCGATTGTGGTTGCGATGGTTTTGCTTTTTGGTGCGGCAGGACTTGGCATTCTCGATTTCAGTCTTGTTTGGGTCAACCCGACTTATCTCGCATCCGGCATCCTCGGCGGGTTGATCATGGGCGTCGGTTTTATCGTCGGTGGATTTTGTCCCACCACGTCGCTCGCGTCCGCTTCGACGGGCAAGATCGACGGCATGTTCTTCATGTTTGGCGGATTTGTCGGCGCGTTCCTCTTCGGTGAAACGGAACAATACTTCACCAACTGGTACAACAACGCGGGCTATTATGGACGATTGACACTGGATCAGGTCTTCGGCATTCCTGTCGGCGCGGTGGTTGTGCTGGTTGTGCTGATGGCGCTCTTTATGTTCTGGGGCGGCGAACAATTGGAACGCATCTTTGGCAAAAAAGATTTGAGCAAAGAACCAAAACTCCGCCCGATGGGCGCGGCTGTTTTAGTAGTTGCGGCTCTGGCAGTTTTTGTAATTGGCAGTCCATCGCTTGAAAGTAAATACAATAAAGTCAAATTCACACGCACAATTGATGAGAAGCCGGTTGTCTTCTCGGCAGACAGTATGCTTGAGCAGCGCTATGTCTTTATCACACCCGCAGAAGCGTTCAAGGCAAAATATACGCAATCGATGAATCCAGTTTATTTGGATGTACGCTCCGAGGCAGACTATAACCTTTATCACATTGAAGATGCGGTCAACGTGCCGCTGGATCGGCTTGAAGAGATCATTCCCATTTTGTTGACCGAACCGCCCGCGAATACTGTCTTCATTGTGATGAGTAACGATGAAACCGCGGCAGTGCAAGCGTGGAAAGTTCTGGTTGCTTCCAGCATTCAAAATGCATATATCCTCGAAGGCGGCGTGAATAATTGGATCGTGTTCTTCGGCAAGGATGACAAGACGCTGCAAGTTCAACCTAATCCGAATGCAGGCGACGATCAAATTAAATATATCTTCCCGGTGGCATTGGGCAGTAAATACGAATCCTGCTCGCCCAATCCGCAGGAATATGAAACGCTGACGTTTGAAGCAAAAATTAAATTGCAGTTGAAACGTGATAAATCCGGCGGGGGGTGCGGGTAAAGCAGTGATCGGTTTTCAGTAATTAGTGATCAGTTTTCGATAAAAAATCGCGCGGGGTAATTCGCGCGATTTTTTCATTTCTAAATTTTCATCTTTTCATTTGCGGATAATATCGGTTCGACCTGCGGCTTCAACTCCCATTCAAGTAATCCGTTACGGAAGGTTAACATTAACACGGCACCGGCAATGAGGCAGATCGAGTTGATCATGATAATTGCCTGCGAGCCAAACTTTTCTGCTGTATAGCCGATAAAAAGGGAGGAAAGCGGCTGCAAGCCAAAAGTCAACATGGTGAACAGGCTGATGATGCGTGCGCGCATATCACCGGGCGCGAGAAGTTGCATCACACCCAGACCCGTAGTCAACACCAATGGTGCGCCGAGGCTGACCAGAAAAATGGAAGCCATCGAAAGCAGCAGCCATGTGGAACGTGAAAGCAGCAAATAAAATGTTCCCATCCATATCGCGGCGCCGCCGACGACTCTCCCAATATGCTTGGCAGATTGAGAAAGCGGGAGCAGGAACAAAGTGGAGATGAGTGCGCCCGCGCCCGATGATCCCATTAGCAGGCCGAATGTTTGGGAATCGCCGTGTAATACGTGGTCGGCTACCGCGGGGAGAATATTCATAATCGAAAGCGCGAAAAAAGTTACGAGTGAGGCGAGTATCAGCAAATCCACCATGCGCGGCTGCGAGCGGATATAGTCCAAGGTCTCGCGAAATTGACCGCGTCCACTGCCGCGTTTATGCATCTCCTGCTGATGAGATTTCACCATGAAGATACTCAGCAACACAAATAGAAAGCTAACACCGTTGATCCAAAAAGCGGCAGCAGAGCCAACTGCTTTCAAGAGAATACCAGCGATTGCGGGTCCGAGCATACGCGCAACCTGTAATCCCATAATATTGAGTGTGACCGCCTGACGCACCTGACTCATGCCAGAGAGGTCGCCAATGAAGGCTTGCTGCGCGGGGAAATCCAACGCGCCAACTACACCGAGAATGAATGCAAAGATATAAATATGCCAGACCTGCACAAGATGAGTTTGCACAAGAAACGCAAGCGAAAAAGCGAGCAGCATTGCAATCGTCTGTGTGACCAAAAGAATCATGCGGCGGTTGAAACGATCCGCGATGCCGCCCGCCCACGGCGCGAGAAGAAGAAGCGGCAGCGAGTTGAGCATGACCACAATGCCAAGTGAACTTTCGGATTGAGTCAACTCCCATACCACCCAACTTTGCGCGGTGGCTTGCATCCACGTGCCAAGCAGGGAAATCGCCTGACCGCCGAGATAAATTCGCAAGTTGCGATTTTTGAGCGGGTTAAAACTGCGGGTATAGGTTTGAATAAGCGAGGGGCGTTCGATGGGGGACGTCAAGAGAAGATTCCTTTATTATCTGTGGGGATTTTGACTCGACGGTTAGGGTCGAGTGTTTCTTACTATAAGGATTAATTTTGGCGAAATGAAATTTCTGTTTGAAGGTCGAAAATTTCAAGGCTTTCACGATTATATTAATATCACAACGCGAGGTTGACCGTGGAAAACAGGGGAACTTGAAATAAAGAAGGCATGGTATCTGTCTCTAATCACTGCCAGAAAAAGGAAAAGAAGAACACCATGTTCAGATTATTTTTGAAGGAATTGAAGAAATAATCTGAAACTGTTCAAACCTACCTTTCCTGCACAGTACTCAGGAGCGTGAGCGAGTGGAGCAAATAAAGAAAAGCCACCAACAACACATTTGTGTAGGTGGCAATGGTGAATTTTGCTAAAATTTCTTCCGAGAAAATGGTCTTCCTTACCTATAAAATATACCATCATCATGGTTATGTATATGCTACAATTTTTTTGACATATATGTTCTTTAAAGAAGCGAAAGGCGAAGTCGGGATAGATCATTACGAGATGTCTAGTTGAGAAATCTTTCTTTGCGACTAATTAGGCAAATCTGCGACCGGTTTTGCGGTTTATATGACTTTCTTGTGACCTGGATGTCATATAATTTAGCCGCCTTTCAATACTGCAAGGTTAACGATTTCTTAATACAACTATCAAGATATAGTAAATTACAAAGGAGAATATCATGAAAACAAGATTTGCCCACAAAATTGTATCAATCCTGTTAGTACTATTCGTTTTGTTTAATGCACTGTTTGTCCCCTTTACGCCGGGAGGCGTAAGCGTTGCCGAGGCAGGCGACGGGATGGCTCAATTAAAGGTTGTGATGAAATATCCGGCGGTTAAAGTGGAAGTGATGGGCACCAATCAATATGTAGATCTTGATAAATCATTTGCCCATGAGGTTCTAACCTTCACAGATAATCCAACAATGGAAGCGACTACAGACAACTGGTGGTGGCGTTTCTCTTGGCAGTGGTATTGCAAACCATGGGAATGGTGCAACATTTCCAGTTGGTGGACGGGGGAAAAACCGCCAGAAGATAGCGGCCCATTGGTTTGGGTAACATATGAAAACGGGTTCTTCGAAGCCAAAAGTTGCAAAGCGCCTGACATTACCCCTGACATTACCAAAAGCACAGATTGGGTCACATGTGAAATGACCTATGAAGGACCCGGAACAGGCACCGGGGGCGGGGGAGGAGGAGGAGGAGGTAGTGGTGGTGGTGCCTCGACTCCTATCGAGATAATAGGGGAGCCAACGTGTAGCGCTAGTTCCGTAGCAGCGATTGTTTCTTGGAATACAAATATTCCTTCCAAAAAGACTTCGGTTAGGCTTGCGGCGCAAGTAGGAGATAAGTATCAAACCGAAACTTATCCTGTAGGCTTTGAGATAACATCCTATCAAACGCCAGATGAGTTGTATCCAGGAGTAACGTATTCTGGGAAAGTTTTTGTGGAAAGCGCAGTCCCAGATGGGATTTCACCTTCGTTTGATGAGGCGCAATTTACCTGTAAAACAAAACCTGGAAAACTAAAAGTTGAATTATTGGATTTAAAAAGGGCTCAAAATGGTGAATACAAACCAATAAATCCCAAATTTAATTTTCCAGGATATACCACAAGCCATTGGAAAATGAAAACCAGTAACTGGGGTGATTCTGAATGGCCTTTTGGGGTTGGCTCGACATTAGTTGCACAGGTTGGTGTTACTGCTCAGGTTGACACATCGTTTTCAGACGAGCCAAAATTGGCATCAGTCAACAGCTATAGCTATATTCCATCTATCGAATATGGAATTAGCGTAAATAGTGGTGGTTTTTACCAGAATATAAACAATAAAGATGTCGTTACAAGGACAGGAAACATCATCAAAAGAGTTGACGGAGTGCAAATAGAAGGTTACGTTTACTATCTTACTGTCTCTGAAAATGGGATTACCGATTTTTCTTATGTTCCACCGTTCGCCCTGAAAGAAATGAGTGACACTATAACAGTTTGGGCAACTGGAGCATCTGCTCCTATCATAAATCCCGAAACCAATAATAAGGAGTATAAGTATTTAGATGGAAATTTGGAGATTTCAACGTCTGCCAATTTAGTAATGCAAGGATGTTTTGTTGTTGGTGGGCCTGCTGAACACGCGCCGCCAGCCACCTTGCAGTCCAACGCGGAAAGAGGGTGTAACAATGAACAGATTACCGATGAATATTATCGTTCTTTGAGAGATGATGAAGGTTTATATGAGCTTCTTAAAACAAACGGGGAAATTCAACAAGCTCAAGAAGAAACAGCACAAAATATTATTGGCTTGATCCCAGGCTTTGGGGAAATAGGAACTCTGATTGATGTGGTACAAAATGTTATGGGTATCTATCAACTCCACAACTCAATTCAGGACTGGGCTCGAACTGGACCAAGTGCATTCCCGGGCGAAGGGCGGGCTATCCAGTTCTTCAATGCAGAAGAATTGCACGTTGTAACATATCAAGTGTACAGCATGTCCGGTGTTATTAAAGACAGATCAAATTTAACTAACGAACTTTTCGAATACCAAGAAGGCCTATCCACCCCTCGACTTTATTATGTCGTATACACAATAAGAGATGTTGGAGATGTCACAGGAAGAACCAAGATATATCAAGGCGTTGTAGCCGGTCCTCCGCAATGGCTCATTCAAGCAGCAGAAGATTGGCCAAGGGAACCTTATTGTTATAAGTGCAATGAATTATATGGCAGCATTGATGATGTTTATCAAGATGTAAAAGAATATAGAGAACTGTACACGTCAAACTCGCCTATTCATTATTGGATTGAGTTGCCAGATCACAAACGAATTGGAACGCTGGGAGATGGCACACTTGTAAACGATGGCATCCCTGGTGAATATTACACATTCCCTGAATCCGACGGCACCATATCTGAAGTTGTAATGCTTCCGTTAGGAGAGCATGTTTTAAATATAGTAGGTACAAAAGATAATGCTACATTTAGTCTAGCCATATCCCAAAATCGGGAGAATAATCAGATTGTCGGATTAAATTATGCCGATGTTCCGATTAATTCGGGGCAAAATCTTTCTGTTACGATATCCCCTTCTGACTATCCTATTGACTTTTGAAAAAAGTAAGTCCGTTAATCTAGCCAATCGAGTTTAGAATTACGCAAACAGGCAAACAAGCGTTTTTGAGAAATTCGGGTTCGAGAAATGCCA
>VFKN01000083.1 GCA_009885525.1 Anaerolineaceae bacterium
TAGAAAACGGCGCAAATTCGCATCAAATCCCGAAGGGATGACATGGCTTGTGGCATGGTTTGTGCTCAAAACCATCCCACCCCTTCGGGGTTAAATTTAATTTTGCTTTTTTTCTATAATCATTTCACTCCTGCGGAGTTATTTCCGATAACGTCTAATAATGGAAATTGATTCATTTTCATCGCGTTGGTTGTGACGAAGATGCTGCTTGCGATCATCGCGAATGCCGAGAAGACGGGTTGCAGCAAACCAGCCATCGCAAGCGCAACACCGATTACGTTGTAAATAACAGCCCATCCTAAATTTTGTCTCACACGGCGCATGGATTCACGCGAGAGGTCGATCAACCATGGAATGACATTTAGATCGTCGCGCATTAGAACAATATCCGCGGCGGTGCGCGCCACATCGGTTCCATGATTCATGGCGAGACCAACGGTTGCGGCGGCGAGCGCGGGGCCGTCATTAATTCCATCGCCAACCATCGCGGCATTTTGAGAAAGATGATTCATCTTTTCATCGGGACTGAGCGCGGCTTTGACGGGAATGCCCAGAGTCTTTTGCCATCTTGCGCCCGCGCTGGATTCGTCGCCTGTCAACACGCCGAGTTCCAACCCGCGTGATTGCAGTTGATGAACAACATCCTTCGCCTCTGCGCGGATCGTCTCGCCGAGTCCGACCAAACCAACAACATACCCATCCCAGCCGATGTAGACAACAAGCAATCCGGTTTCTTTCCAAGTCTCTGCTTGTTGACGAATGTTTTCTGGCGTTTCAAAATTTTCATTCGACATTAACCGCGCGGAGCCGATGAGAATTTGCTTGCCGTTCAATTCCGCTTTCACGCCCAATGCGGGCAAGGCCTTGAATGATTCCGCTTTGGATAATTTGATCTCTTGCGACTTTGCATAATCCACAATCGCTTTTGCGAGCGGATGTTCGGATTCGTTTTCGATGGAGGCGATGATTTGCAGGAAGGTTGATTCTGGAGTCAGGGATCTTGATCCCTGACCATCCGCCAGCTTGCTGGCGGACTCCAGAAAAATGCCATGTACTTTCATTGGCAACTGTGTCAACGTACCGGTCTTATCGAAGAAGACTTTTTCCACTTTGGCTAACCGTTCAAGCGCGGCGGTACTTCGTAGTATCGCGCCTGATTCGGCGGCGCGTTCGAGGGAAAGCCATAAGGTGAGCGGGGTTGCGAGTCCCAACGCGCACGGGCAGGCGATCAATAAAACGGATAACGCTACGAGTAATCCAGTTTCAAGTCCTGAGACATAATTCCAGATCAAGAATGCGATGGCTGCTAGCGCGAGTGCAATCGGAGTCATCCACGCGGAGAGTTTATCCACCATTCTTTCGAGCGGAGAACGCGCCCATAAGGCTTCGTGCAGTAATCTTCCAATTTGACCCGCAGTTGTGGATTCACCTACAGCGGTTGTGATGACTTCAAAGCCGCCGTCGAGATTGATTGTGCCGGCTTTGACGGCGTCACCTTCGCGATGGGTGACGGGTTTCGGTTCGCCGGTTAAAAGTGATTCGTCCACGTCACCTTCGCCGATGGCGATGAGACCATCTACGGGGAATTTTTCGCCGGGGCGCACGCGCACACGCATGCCGGGTTTGAGTTCGGCGACGCTGACGGTTTTATCCGCTTCGCCTGTCACGATGGTTGCGGTATCGGGAATTTGTTCCAGCAATTTCATCACCGCTTTGTTGCTGGATTTATGCGCCTGCATTTCCAGCCATCTGCCGATGGATACTAAAAAGATGAGCATGGTTGCGGTATCAAAATATAAACCGCCGTGTCCCGCGATCAAGTTGCGGACGGATAATCCAAACGCGGAAAATGTGCCGATGGTGATGAGCGTATGAATGTTAGGTTGTCCGCGCAGCAGACTTGCAAACCCGGCGCGGAGGATGGGAAGCCCGAGCAAGATCAAAACAGGAATACTGGTGATTAACATCATCACCTGAAAGAAATCTACAAGCGGCTGCGACTCAGGTGTGACCCAGCCTAAAAGTTCGCGCGCGTAAATTCCCGTGCCAACGATCATATCGTGCAAAACCATCACGCCGCCGATCAACAGGCGTGTGTAGAATCCTTCTTCTTCGTCATGCGGAGTTTCATCGGGGAGCGTGGCTTGATATCCCAATGAACGCACGCGTTTCTTGAGTTTGTTGGGATTTGTTAGCGCATTATCAAAGGTGAGATTTGCTTGCTGTTGAATGAAACTTACTTCCGCGTTGACCACACCCGTCGTGCGCTTGAGTTGCTCACTGACCAGCCACGCGCAGGATGAGCACCACATCCCACCGAGTGAAAGCGTGATGTTTTCCGTGTTGGCTTCATTTGTAATGACTGTTGTTGTGGCGGGGCTTTCTTCCAATAATGCCGATACTTCTTTGCACGAAGGGCAGCAGAAAATATCACCTCTGGCATTGGTGAGTGGATGCAGAGTCGTGAGGCTGCAAAGCGAGCAGGTAGCGAGTGATTTTGCCGGGGATGCGGTGGTTGCGAGATTCATAGTTAAAGATTTTATCAATTTCTTGCGAAATCGCCCTCATCCCCAGCCCTTCCCCCAAAGGGGGAAGGGAGTCAGAGTCCCCTCTCCCTTTGGGAGAGGGGTAGGGTGAGGGTGATTTTGCGAAGGTATCAACTTGAGTTATTTACCAAATCATCAGTGCGCCAAACATAAAATGGTCAACCATTCCCAGCGAAGCAAATCCGCGCATGGCGAATTGGAAGCCGAAGGACATCATCACCAGTGAAGCCAATCCGCGCGACCAGATGCGTGAGATTGTTTTGGTGGCGAGCCATTTGACGGCGATTAAACTTGGGATGGTGGCGACTCCGAAGACGAGCATGTTCAGTGCGCCGTTGAGCGCTGTTTTGGATGCGACAGCTGTGATGAGCGCGGTCAGAACCAGACCGCAGGGGAGGAGTCCCCAGAGCATGCCGAGCAGATACGTGGTCAGCAGCGAAGCGGATTTAAATGCGCGGATGGCGCGTCCCCAGCTCTGGATCAATCCGGAGAAGAGAATTTCAGGCGAGGGAGTTAATCCAATAAATGCGGATGCCATGTAAAAGGCGATGATTGCAAAGATGATCGAGAGCGCTGCCTGGAGATTTCCAAATGACCACAAGGTTTGACCGAACGCACCGAAAATTAAACCAAGTAATGTATATGTGGTGATGCGTCCCGTATGGGCGAGCACCCACGCGAGTTTGTTTTGCCCATGGGGCGCTGTGCGAAAGATGGGTTGACGGTCAAAGAGAATGACGACTGCGCTGCACATCCCCACGCAATGTCCGAGGCTGCCGAGTAGACCGAGAAGAAATGATGCCAGCATGTTTTATTTTACCGATAAATTTGTTCCCGCCCAGAGTGGCTGGCTCTGGGCGGGAGTTCAAAGGAGAGTTTCCGCTTTAACGGATATACCAGGTGCGACCTAACAACCACCAGTTGCTGAGATAGTACACTGCGAACCAAACGAGGAAGGCGAAGACGAGCACCAACGCGCCTTTGGGTTGATTCTGTTTATCTTCCATTTGGTGGTTGGTGAGTTTTGTGGACTCAAGCAGCGGATTGTTTGTGCCGGTCAGCAGCAGCAAGTTGCTGGCTTCGAGACGCGGACCAGTGAAGATCGAAACGAGGACGATCGTGACATACATGATGCCGCCGATGACCGCGAGGATCGCGCCGATGCCGAAGATGGCGAGTGTCAGTTCCACTGTGCCGGGGATCGCGCCGGAGTAGGTAATGTCCCAGTTACGGCGGGCAACACCTTGCAAACCGCTGACGATCATACCCAATGAAGTCAGCAACATACCGAAGCCGAATACATACGGCTGCCATTTTGCCCAACTCTTGAGTTTAAGTTCCTTGCGGAAGATGAGCGGGATGACATAGTAAGTGAAGCCCATGAAGGCGAGCGTTGTGCCACTCACAACTGTCGCGTGGAAATGTCCGGGCAGGCGCAGCGTGTTATGCACGAGCATGTTGATCTGTTCCGTGCCGATGGTGACGCCGGTGACGCCGCCGACCCAGCCGAAGAGAAACATGGAAAGCACGAGTGAACTAAATCCCGGCTCACCCCAGGGCGCGTTACGCAGCCAACCGAATAATCCTTTATTGTGTCCTTTCGCGCGCATGGCAACTTCAATTGCGGCGGGGATTGAGAACGCGTGCATCATCGAGCCCAATACCGCGAGGTACATGGCGTAGGATGTGTTGACGGCTTTCCATGCGAAGCTCAAGCCGGGATCAACCAAAAGGTGATGCGCTGAACCGAGATTGATGAAAAACAAATACAGGATGAACGCGAGGCGCGAGAACTTCTCGTTGAGCGGGCGAATCCCCGTGGTCATTTGCGCGAGCATATACCAGATGGAAACCATCGCGGCGAGATTGACTTGCTGCGCGGGATGTCCAAATCCCCAGAAGAAGTTGCGATAAATGCCCGGGTCATAGTTTTGGAAAACGCCTAACGACCAAAGGAAGGCCGGCACGATCGCCATTGCGCCTTCGAGCAAAGTGTAAACAGCGAGGATGGCGGCAGTCATCAAACCAAAGACCGCCAGAGGCAGTGAGCCTGTATAACGCTTCTCGCGTTTGGCGACGGTGATATTGATGAAGAATGTAATGGTGGTGATCAACGCGCCGACCGCGAAAAGAATGTAACTCAAATAGAAAAGCGGATGCGCCTTGAGCGGAACGTACGCGGTGAAGGTCACGATGGATTTCGGGTCGAATAACACAACCGCGTTCGCCATCAAACCGCCGACGGTCATCATGATGAAGCCGGTCCATGCGAGTTTGGGCGCAGCGTGACGCGCGTTCAACAAAGCAGTTGAGCCAAAGTGCAAGCCGGCCATTTCGAAGAACACGATCCATGCGATCAGCATGTCAATGCCGTGCAGGGTCAGTAAACGATAGAACCAGGTCGCATCAAGCAGGTGAATTGCCTGCCAGCGGGTGAGTGCGATCAATAATGCCGCAATACCGCCGAGGGTAAGTGTCACCACTGCCATCACCGCGTTGGCGATGATCAGGCGTTCGGCGTGCATATCCACTTTGAGAGTGGTTACAGGGCAATCGCGATAGTCATCTTTCGCGCCGGTTGTCCAGGGGGTTGTGGGGGCAAGTGTAGCCATCTTTTGTTTCTCCTATTTCACGATAATTTTTCCAACCATCGTGTGATGGCCGAGGGAACAAAATTCATTGCAGACGATGGTGAATTCGCCGGTGGAGGTTGGTGTGATGGTGGCGACATAATCATAGCCGGGGATTATCTGTAAGTTGATATTCACAGGTTGGAGCGAGAAGCCGTGCTGCAGATCCATCGAAGAGATGTGCAGGCGGTATTCCGAACCTTTTTGAAATTGAAGAATGGGATACCACTGCCATGTGCTGGCGCGCAGATAAACATCACTGCCCGCGGGTGCTTCCACTACGGGGAGGGTGACGCCGTTAACGGTATCTTCGCCGACTTTATATTTTTCAACAAAGGCGTTGACGGTGTCGCCAAATTGAGTTGTTGTAGTGCGATACGTTTCAGTAGGGACATTTTGCTTGCCCATGTAATACCAGAGCGGCATCATCAATGTTAAAAACATACACCAGACAAATGCCACAGTGAGCCAGGTCTTTTCCATGCGGCCCATCGGCTTCCACCAGATTTTTTCGGGAGCTAACATGTCATGTCTCCTTTTATTTCTATTTAGCGAATGGGACGTTCATCAGATCAATGATTCCCCATACATTGTAGATCACTGTGCTAATGAGCAACGAGAGCGCGAACAACAACCAAATGTTGTCAAACATTGCCTGCCACTTTGTGGCTTCTTTTTCTTGTTCTTCTTTCTTAGCCATGTCATTCTCCTTTTTGTGTAATGTACGTTTTTTTACATACTTTGTCTGAATTAGGTCTACTATAGCAAAAAAACACCCGAATTGCTGTAACTTTTGTCACAAAAACGACAGTAACTTTTGTCACATAAATTAAACGAGAAAATCCCGAAGGCTTCAGGCTGATTTGCCTAATCTTCGGGATGGGTGACTATGATTTGTCTTGTTTTATACTTTATAGATCAAATCAAGATAATTCTTAAGCAAATCGCTTACCATGCCGCGCATGGGAAGTGTTGCCGCCATGCCATACACGGGCGCCATTGTACCCTTCTCTGCGGGGTTTGCTTTCACATGTTCAACTGCTTCATGCAAGTCCGCGAGAAATCTTTCGGCAACGCCTGCCTGTGTATGTCTGAGCGTCACGCATAAATGCACACAGGTTGGTTTGTGCAAGCCGTTCAAACTCCATTTTTTGTGTGACATATAATCCAGCACTTTGTAAACATTCAACGAGTCCGAATCAAATGCCACCACAAAAAGAGGCTCGCCTAAAATATACAATTCGGGAATTTCACGAATGCCCTTTTTGATCTTATCCGCGGTTTCGAGGATTTTCTTTGTCGCCGCCAAATATCCCTCCGCGCCGATGCTGGTCAGCGCCGCCCAACACGCCGCGCTCAACGCGCCGGGGCGGCTGCCTGCAAATGTGGGCGAGAAATATAATCCGCCGGGCCATTCGGTGGTTGTGTAATATTGATAATGTCTTAAGTCCTGATCGCGATACAAAACAACCGACGTGCCTTTTGCCGCATATCCATACTTGTGCGTATCCGCCGACATGGATGTAACCCCGCGCAGACGGAAATCAAAACGCGGGACGGCGTAGCCGAGTTTCTCCGCCCACGGGAGGACAAAGCCCCCGAGGCACGCGTCCACATGGAAGCCGATCTGATGCGCGAGCGCGAGTTCCGCCAGAGCCTCGATCGGGTCAATCGCGCCGTGCGGAAATGACGGCGCGGAGCCGACAATCACAATTGTGTTTTTCGTAATTGCATTCTTTACCGCATTCACATCCGCGCGGAAATTTTCATCCACAGGAACGTGAATCGTCTTAATGTTGAAATATTGACTGGCCTTATCAAACGCCGCGTGCGCCGTGATCGGAACGATCATCTCAGGCTTGGTAATACTTTTTTTATCACGCGCATAATCGCGGTAGGTTTTCATCGCCAGCATAATGCTTTCCGTGCCGCCAGATGAAACCGTGCCGCAGACATCATCCGCGCCGCCGAGCATATTCGCGGTCATCGCGACGATCTCCGCCTCGAATTTTGTCGCGCTGGGCCACACATCCGCGTGGAGCGGATTGCTCTGCGAGTTGATGGCGTACACCTGATTCAGAAAATCAATATGCTCCTGATCGCCATGATACACCGCGCCCGAAATAAATCCATCCTTCCAATGGGCTTCTTCTTTTACACGCATGGATTCCATGTCACGCAAAATATCTGCGTGGCTGCGCCCGCTGGCGGGGATTTCTGTGAACATAGCGAATTGATTTTTATAAGGCTTGGTGGATTTTTCAAGTTCAACCATAACTTCAGCATATTCTGCTTCGATCTTTTCGCTGACGCCGGGGATGTTCTTCATTTGTTTTTCTGCAAACGCCAAAAAACGCGGGTTTAGTTTGCCTAGTAGATTGAATATATTATCTTTCCAATTCATCAATGTTCTCCGTATCACTTTGCTTTATTAATGCGCTTGATTTAAACGCGCGTATATTTTTTTATTGCTTTCATAAATGGCAAGGAACTCTCGAAATAACTCATCATAAATTTTGCGGTGATTGGGATTGGGTATATATGTATTTTCAATCTTTACATGTGTGCCGATCTCGTCATATTTCAAATATCCCATGCCAGCGGATGCGAGCAACGCCGCGCCGCGCACATTGGTTTCGATCGGGTCTTTCATCTGGTGAATGGGGCGGTTCAACACATCCGCGTGGATCTGGCACCAGATGTTCGATTTCGCGCCGCCGCCAACCATGTTGATGGACTCAACGGGCCGCTTGTTGAATATCTCCACATACTTTAACAACCAGCGCGAGTTGTACGCCACGCCCTCAAAGACCGCCCGCACCATATCCGCGCGCGTGGTGCTGAGTGATTGGTTATAGAATCCGCCGCGCACGAGGTGATCTTCAACGGGCGTGCGCTCGCCGTAAAGCCAGGGCGTAAAGATCAACTTGCCGCTGCCGGCGGGTGTGCGTTCAGCCATTTGGTCGAGTAATTGATATGCATTCGCGGGTCTTTCGCCTTGAGATAATTCATCCTGTGGAAACAAAATATTATTACGTAGATATTGCAAACATCCGCCCGCGGATTCTTGTTCGTTGGTGAGCAGGTATCGCCCGGGTATTCCCGAAGGCAACGCGGCTAAGTTGTGGAACAAATCAGTTTTCTTGAATGGGACATGACAGGTCAGCCAGCCGGATGTGCCGATATATAAATGCGGCTCGTAATCACGTACCGCGCCGGAACCCACTGCGGCGGAGTGAACATCCGGCGAACCCATAAACACTTTTACATTATCACGCAAACCCCATGCGCGAGCGATCTCGGGGCGTAGTGTTCCTAATTGCGCGTTGGCAGGTTTCAGGTCAGGAAGTTTTGCGCGGTCTATATCCGCAAGTTTGAGCAGTCCGTCGTGATAGGTCACATTCTCAATGTCGCGATTGTCCGTCACCCAATGCAAGATGATCGAGTTGTACGACGCGGCGAATTGTCCCGTTAATCGCAGGCCGATGTAATCCATGGGTTCAAGGAATTTATAAGTACGTTGATAAATTTCGGGATGAATATCTTTGAGATATAAAATGTGCGCGATCGGATCTTTGCCCGAGTTTCCCGGCGCGCCGCCGGTGAGTCGAATCCAGTTGATGAGTTTTGGCAGCGCGTATCCTTCGATCTTTGGGAAACCATCCGCCATTTTGTGGATGTAAGGCGCGCCGCGCGAATCCATCCAGATGATCGCGTTGCCGATGGCGTTGCCTTCTTTGTCAACTGCGACAGTTCCCGACCATTGCGTAGTGTTTGCGATGGCGATGATGTCGTCATTTGAAATTAATTTTTTTGCAAGCAGTCGTTTGCCTGCTGTTTCAATTGCATTCCACCAGTCGTCAGGAGATTGCTCTGCGCCGCCGTTGGGTAATAGAAAAACCTGCGTTTCTTCAAATTCACTGCCGATCAATTCGCCTTGCGTGGAAAATAATGCGACCTTGGGACCTGATGTGCCAAGATCAATTGCGAGGATGAATTTATCATCTGACATTTATACGCCTTCCACAACCACCATGTTTGACTTTGCGTACTTGTGACGCAGCGCGCGCGCGGGCGCATACTCCGATGAGTTGAGCCATTTCTTTGCTTGTTCTGAATCAGGGAATTCAAGAATGACGAGTCGTTTTGCCTGCCATTCGCCTTCGAGCGTTTCATTCTTTCCGCCGCGCGCGATGTATTTTCCACCGTGTAGTTTCACCGCTTCGGGCGCGAGTTTGAGATATTCCTTATAACCTTCAGGGTCGGTGACTTCAATATCCAAGATCACGTATGCGGTCATAATCTTCTCCTTGAATTTATTAAGGAGTCCAACGCTTCGCGTCCAGACTTTGGACTCAACACTTTATTTAAATTTTATCTCCAACGTCGGGAGACGTTGGACTCCGTTATTGAGCCTTCGGCAGCGTCGTCACCAAGACCTTGTCTACGCGGCGCCCGTCCATATCCATTACTTCAAAGCGGAATCCGCTCCACTCAAAACTTTCGGCGGCTTGGGGCACGCGTCCGAGCATGGTCATCACGAAACCGCTTAAGGTTTCGTATTCATCTTCGTGTGGCAGGGCTGTAAAGTTGAACAATTCTTTAAACTCATCTACTTCCAACATGCCGTCCAGCAGCCAGGAGCCATCCTGACGCTGAGTCGCTTGCGGTTCTTCAAATTCCATTGCGCCGACGATCTCTTCGAGAATATCATTGATGGTTAGCAAGCCTTGCAGTCCGCCGAATTCATCCACGACCAGAAGAAGTTCCGTGCTTTTCTCTTTGAAGAGTTCCAGCGCGCGCGAGGCAAACATCGTTTCAGGGATGAAGTGCGTGGGCTTGACCAGTTCTTTGAGATTGATCTCTTTGCCCGATAAACTCTCCACCAATAGATCGCGCGATTTAACAATGCCAAGAATATTTTCCAGAGAATCATCTCTGACGGGGAAACGCGAGTAAGGGCAATCCGCTATCTTTGCGCGGATCTCTTCAATTGATTCAGAGACATCCAACCAGATGACCTCGGTGCGCGGTGTCATCAGCGAATACACGCGCGAATCACCGAGGCTGAAAATGCCCTCAACCATATCCTGTTCGGATTCTTCGAATACGCCGGCTTGTGTTCCTTGATCGATAAGAAGTTGAATTTCTTCTTCTGTGACGAACTGCTCTTCCATCGGCTTGACGCTCATCAGACGCAAAACCGTTTCTGTGGAAAAGCTCAACAGGCGCACAAGCGGCGAAAATATTTTAGAGAAAAATAACATCGCAGGCGCAACGATGTGCGAGATTCTTTCTGGGTCGCGCATTGCTAACCGTTTCGGAACGAGCTCGCCCAACACCAGCGATAAATAAGTGATAGGTAACACGCCGATTACAAGTGCGATCGCCTGACTATATGGACGCAGAAGTGGATAGCGAACTACTTGCTCGCTAATCGCTATTCCCAGAGTAGCAGCAGTTAATGCCCCGACAAATAAATCTATTGAAGTGATGCCAATTTGAATCACCGAAAGAAATTGATTTGGATTCTCTAACAGTTTTAATATTGCGCCTGCGCCCAAGTCGCCTTTGTTATATCGATTTTGCAGGCGCGTCTTTCGTACTGAAAGCAAGGCAGTTTCTGCCATGGGAAGTACGCTATGCAGTAATAATAAAATAGCAATGGCAATCAATCCGCCGGTAAAATTTGTTTCTATGGGAATTTCAGACATGATGGTTTGCAGATGTTTCCTGGTTTCTTGAAGACTTCCGAAACCTTAATGGCTTCGGAAGTCTATTGTAACTGATACTATTTCTTTTTATCGATCTTCTTTTCGATGTTTTTCAAGCGCTTATCCAGCCGCGTATATGACCTGCTCACTATTACAGGAACAACAAGAACGAGAAAAAGAATGCTGCACGTCAGTCCCAGCTCCACGACGCCAATGTGGAACATTATGCCTGAACCTCGATTCCCTTTCCCGCGCGAACTTCACCGACAACCCAAATGGATTGATCCAACTCGATTGCGCGTTTTTGAAATGCATCCAGTTTTTCAGGCGGGACACCGAGCAACAAGCCGCCGCTGGTCTGCGGATCGAACAATAACATCTGCGCGGGTTCTTCTATCTTTTCATCGAATGTGACGGATGCTTCAAAATGATTCTTGTTATCGAATGCGCCGCCGGGGAAAATTCCCTGTTCTGCGTAATGACGCGCGCCGTTTAAGAACGGGAGTTTTGAATACTCGATATTAAGCGAAACATTCGATGCATTCGCCATCTCCATTGCGTGACCGAGAAAACTGAATCCGGTGATGTCTGTTCCGCTGCGCAGGTCAAACTCGGTGGCGAGTTGTCCCGCGGTTTTGTTCAGGCGCATCATCCACGTGATGGCTTCTTTGATATCTTCATCCCGCGCTTTTTCCTGTTTGAGCGCGGTGGTGGTTACACCCGCGCCGAGAGGTTTGGTCAACACCAGCGCGTCGCCGGCTTTCAACCCGCCTTTGCTGATGATCTTGCGCGGATCGATAAAGCCGATGGCGACCAGCCCATATTTCGGTTCTTTATCTTTGACCGTATGTCCGCCCGCGATGATCACACCCGCTTCGCGTGCTTTCTCCGCGCCGCCGCGTAATATTTCGCTGGAGATTTCACTTGGTAGTTGATCGGGCAGCGCGGCGATATTCAACGCGAGGAAGGGAACTCCACCCATCGCGTAAATATCCGAGAGGCTGTTTGCCGCGGCGATCGCACCGTATTCGTAGGGAGTATCCACAACGGGCGTGAAAAAATCCGTGGTGACGACAATCGCCTTGTCTTCACTTAAACGCCAAACGGCCGCATCATCGTCAAGCCCAACCAAAAGGTCGGGATATGCAGCAGGGTCGAAAATGTTTTTGATTGGGCGCAGTACCTGCGCCAGCGCATCCGCGCTTAGTTTGGATGCTCAGCCAGCGCAAGCCGAAAGAGTCGTCAGGCGTACTTCACGTCCCGTTTGTGGAATGGGCATTTTGTCTCCAAAAAATAATTCACAGATTACACAGATTTTTCTAAAATCAATCTGCGTAATCTGTACAAAACGACTCTGGAGTTGGGCAGCTTGCTGCCCAGGTTTTCAGGCTGAATTGGAAAAACCAGCAAAACCAGCGTCTCTAATTTCGCAGCCTGTCAATCAGCAAGCTGATTGACTCCAGAATCGTGAAGTGCTAACAATCTGCATAATCTTAAGGTATCGTTGTCGGTGTTGTCGTTGTTGTACCTGTACTTGTATTCGGCAGCGGCAGGATGAATTGATTGCCGCTTGGAATAAAGATTGTTTGCACGCCCGGCGCGAGTTTTAAAATATATTGATATTGAAGCAGTGTCGGCGTCAGCGATTCAGACAAGAGTTGATTCGCCTTGGCTTCCGCTTGCGCCTGAATCAAGCGCGCTTCTGCCGCACCCTTGGATGCGATCACTGCCGCATCCGCCTGACCTTGCGCGGTCTGGCGGGCTTGTTCCGCTTCCTGCTTCTTCGACTCTACAACGAATTTGGCTTGCTGCGCCTGCTGTTCTGCGACCTGCTTTTGTTCGACAGCCGCGGCATACTCATCGCTAAAGCGAATATTACGCAACAGGAAATCAGACATGATAATGTTATTGGCTTGCAGTTTTGATTCGATCTCACTGCGAATCGCCGTCTCCAGTTCAGCGCGTTTGGTGCTGACCAGTTCTTCCACGCCAAATTGTGAAACCGCATTGCGGATGGCGGCGCGCGCTACGGGTCGCACTACGTTTTCTTCATAACGACTTTGCCAAAGAGTATGCAACTGAATTAATTGCGTTGGATCCACCGCATAAATAACAGAAGCATCAATGAAAATTTGCTGTCCGTCTTTTGTACGCGCCTGAATTGAATCATCGCCTTGTACAGCGCCTTCACTACTGCTGGAAGACATGGTATATGTTTGCCGCGCAACCGAATATGTTTGCGTGCTCTCAATGAATGGGATGATCCAATGCAATCCCGGTCCTAATGCTTCTTTGCGATAGCCCTTATCTTGAAAAGCCGAGATGACTACGCCGTATTCGTTGGCTTGCAGGAAGACCACCCCCGCGCCTGCTGTCGTTAATGCGAGTCCTACAACTAGCAAAATACCAACGATTGTGCTTAACCCTTTTACGGGTTGGCTGCGACTCGCGCGTGTGAATATCAAAACCAACACGCCAAAAAAACCGATCCAGGCAAATGTAGCCAGCCCCTGCAGTAAACTTGAAATATTCATGGTTTCCTCCGAAACATTTTTTTGATGTCATTGCGATGAGGGTGTTCTTCCCGACGAAGCAATCCCCTGTTAAGAAGAGACTGCTCACCTGCACTGCACCAAACGCAGTGCGGCGCAAGTGTCGTTTCTCGCAGTGACTTTATTTTCTTAATTATAACTTGCTTGCCTGTCTCTTCAATGCGTGTTAATATTTCTCTATGAAAACAGGTGAAGGTCAACTCAACGAAATTTATTTGGATTCCAGTGCACGGATCCTTTGCCCGCCCGAATTGATTCCTTCCCCGGGTCAATATCTGCTCGCTGATTCTCCCGCGTCAAACGCCCCCTTATCTGTACCCATTTTTCTAAGTGAATCCACCCCCGATGGATTCCGCTCCGCGCCCGCGTTACCCGCTTTGTGGACGCCCGGCACGCGTCTCATCCTGCGCGGACCACTCGGTCACGGATTCTCCATTCCCGCATTTGCACACAAAATCGCCCTGCTCGCCTTTGATGATTCTCCCGCCCGCCTGCGCGGATTGATTCCGCTTGCATTCAAACAAAATGCGGAGGTTGTCTTGTTGTGCAATTCTGTCGTAAGTGACCTGCCTGAGTCTGTCGAAATCCAACCCTTGCAAGCGCTCGCGGAAATTCTCACCTGGGCAGATTTCATCGCTGCGGATGTCGCGCGCGAGAACTTAAATCAATTTAAAGAGGCAATGAAAAAGGGCGGACGTGTTCTGCCCGAAACGCAGGCCTTGATCCGTGCCCCCATGCCCTGCGGCGCGCTCGCCGAATGCGGCGTCTGCGCATTGACAGTTGATTATCACTGGAAGATGATCTGTAAAGAAGGTCCCGTTTTTGCGATGGGGGAGTTGTTGTAAAAGATAAAGGGCTTTGGAAGGATGTTTGCCTTTCGAAGTCTAATCATTAACTGACCCTACGCAATGATAACTGTAACGCGAGATTTATCTCGCCTTGCTACCTCTTCTCAGTCAAGAGCGACATAAATGTCGCGTTACAGAAGCCGATAGCGTCTACTTTGCGTAAGGTGAGTCATTAATTAGGCTCACACTTCTATTATTGACTTTTGAAAAAAGTAAGTCCGTTAATCTAGCCAATCGAGTTTAGAATTACGCAAACAGGCAAACAAGCGTTTTTGAGAAATTCGGGTTCGAGAAATGCCA
>VFKN01000197.1 GCA_009885525.1 Anaerolineaceae bacterium
GCGAGATCCGCTCGAACACCACCGACGACATCGCCTGCTGGTTCATCGACAGCGACTATACCGGCGAAAGTTTCATCGTCCGCCACGCCTACTTCACCGGCGCCGAAGAACCCTACGACAAACTAAAACGTGCCCTGCGGGCAGAGATTGACGAGTCCGCGTGGAGCGCGCTGTACACCACAACTTCAATCCCATTTGAGAAGCCGAAAAGCGGTAAAATTGCGGTTAAGGTCATCAATCACTACGGGGATGAGGTGTTGAAGGTGTTTGAGGTGTAGGGAGAAAGCCTTCTAAAGTAGTTGGTATTTTGTTTGTAACACTTGTTTTTAACTATCACACAAAAAAGATATTGGAGATATCTATGCCACCTGTGTTATCAGATTTTTTCTCGCAAGCAATAAATTTATTTTTTTTGGGTCTCTCCGTTTTGCTGGCACTGGTCATTTTAGGAGCGATTGTCGCCTTTAGTATCTGGACCCAAATCAGAGACGGACGCAAGGATTTACGCGAATCAGACAAAATGATTGATGAAGCGCCATTCATCTGGATAATTCCAAATTATGTTGGATGGATTTATGTAAATCCCAATACCCAGGTCGGCTTGATCGGCCGTGACGTATTTAAAACCTCCTGGTTTTTCTTTGACCTATTAAATAACAAAACAAGGAAGATTTTTTCGACAAAAGCGAAAGATCATGAAATCCCAATCGAAAATATTTCAACATCAGATCATTTTAAATTTGACAGTGCGAAAATTTTTGTGAGCTACCGAGTAAAAAAGAGTGAAGTTTGCTATCTGTACGAAAAAGCCAAAGAACCGGACGAGTTTTTGATGGCTGAACTAAAAACGAAGTTTATTAATTTTTTTCAAAATGAACGAGCTGAAATGTTTAGTGGAAACACAAATAATGCTCAAGAAAAGCTTGAGTATTATTACGAAATGCACTTAAATTATTACTCCGTATCAGTCAAAAGTTTAGTGTGCCAGGGCGCTTACACACAACATTTAAACGAAATTGCCAGTATTTCAATGATAAACAAGATTAAAGAGAACGAAATAGAAAACACGATAAAACTGGCGTTGAGAAAACGTGATATTAATATGCAAGAGAAAATGTTTGACCAGCTAGTTAATGTAATGCTAACCAAAATCCTTGCAGAGGATATCGCAAGTGGAAAAGACAGCACGCTAGATATTCAACGAATAGCTGATTTCGTCGACGCCTTTTTAAATGACGCAAATAATCCATCCATTAACATTAAATCACATCGCATTGATAGAAATCTTGACTTAAACGACAACGCTACCAGTGAGTTTGAACGGAAGATCGAAAAAGCATTGTCACGTTCCAGTTTTAAACTTGTTAAAGACGGTGAAGGTGCATATGAGATTGAATATTTGGGTTACACAGTAACGCTTACGCCTGATAACGCCCAAAAATCCATTCAATATAGTGTTTATGATCAACAAAAGAAACTCCTTGGATCTCAGATATCTCAGATATCTCAGATATCTCAAGTATCTATCGAACAGCTCCTGACCAAACTTCAAAAAGGCATTGAGGGGAGCGGCAACAAGCCGCGTTAGTGAGAGCAAATATGGACGAAACTTATTTTGATGTTTTTCCCAGCAAAGATAAAAAATCACTTTTTGCAATCCTTGGATTCGAAATTCCGTTTCTGCCGGATTTAATATCTTCAGATGGATTTAGTTTATCCTTTGAACAGGAACATTCGCATTTATTGAATCAACAAATTCGCTTTCTACGCATGTTCTATCCTCCGTCCGAAACAGATCTCGTAGTTAATGATATCTTTGGCCTGCCACCAGAGGATACTGCCGCGCTGGAATTACGCTTTGTAGCCAGAAATGCAGAATCGGAGCGGAAAGTAGAAATCTTTGTTTTAGGCAGGGTAAATTGTGCTGGTTCACAGGATAATACCCAAAAAGAACCGACGGATGATATTCGTAATCATACGATCAAATATGCAGACGACTTGAGACAGCATATCCAGCAGACATTTCCACTTGAATACACATTGAGGCCACTGCTTGCTGAAGAGTGGAACCACGCCAACCCGATTAACCTCGATAACCTGACTGACCCCAAATGCACAGCGGAAATATGCCGATACGTAGAGAGTAATAATGGGGAAGAAGATTTTGCCTATCCTTTTCTATGGTCAAAAAATACATTTTCTCAACTTTGCAAACTGCTAAAAGAAAATTCAACAACCATTGTCTTGAGTATCAGCATTCAGCCTGATGCGCCACTTTCCGACAAGGAAAAAGATAAACTCCGACGACTCTCTATTGACACAGCCCCAACGGATATTGAGGGATTAAATAATGATTTCACGAAGCAAAGATTTAAGAGCCTTCGTGGAGCAAAAGCCAGCGCAGCAAACTATTATTTACGCACTTTGCAAAAACCCTTACTTCTTCGCATTCAAGTTGTTTCTGATACTCCTATTCCTGAAGGATTATTACAGGCCATTGGTGAAGAAATTTCTTCTACTCGTGATAATGGTCTTGACGAATCTTTCTTTGGGATCTGGCAACCCTTTCAGTACTGTTACCCAAATCAGGGCACATTAGAAATGGCGCTCAATAATTTTAAATATGTAAAGCGAGATATCTGGAATACAGAAAACAAAAACCGCTTACGCTATCTGGTGGGTGCTACAGAAGCAAATGCTGCGTTTCGAATTCCACTGGTTACCCCATATGGCATTCCTGGCCTGGAAATAGTCCCTTTCAATCCATTTTTATCTCAAAGACAATCGGCACGAAATAGCGCCGATGAAGATATGATCAAATTAGGTAGTGACATACATGGAACCGATTTCAATGTTTCAGTATCCAGCTTGAGTCGTCATGCCTTGATAGTAGGCTCTACAGGAAGCGGTAAAACAATAACATGCCAGACGATCCTTGCGCAGCTGCTTGAGAGAGGAGACCCACCATTTTTAGTAATAGAACCTGTCAAGACAGAATACAGACGAATCATTAGCAGTAATGAGAAAGGGAACTCTGTTCTGCTGTTTACCCTTGGAGATATTGTTTCACCTTTTCAATTTAATCCTTTCGAAATCCCGGTTGGAGTTTCTTTAGGATCATATATTTCAGCTTTGAAATCGTGTTTTATAGCAGCATTTCCTATGAATGCTTATTTATCGGTCATTCTGGAGAGGATTATACGCGCTGCTTATAAAGCAGAAGGCTGGAATGACCAAAACGCGCGCGTGACTGGCAAGGAAAAATCGAAATTTCCAACTCTTAATAAATTATGTGACGAGATTTCAACATTTGTAAAGGCCTCAGGTTATAGTGGACAAATTAAACAAGATATTGAAGCTGCTCTTGAACAAAGGTTTTTTAATTTGCGCGATAGTATTTTAGGGAAAATACTATCGCCAACTCCAGAAGTTCCCTTGATCTGGGATTGGGAAACCTTATTTTCAAATCCCGTGATATTTGAGCTTGAAAAAATTGTAGATGATGATGAGAAATCTTTATTGATGGCTTTAATATTTACGACATTATCTTTTCATCGTAAAACAGATTTTCAAAAAAATGGGGAATCCCGCAAATCCAAGGTCAAGCATATTACTTTAATAGAAGAAGCCCACCGACTGTTTTCAAATTCAGGATTATCGAAAGGTGATGAAACAGTTTCAACTCGAGCGAAAAATATAAGTATTTTTACAGATATGCTGGCCGAAATGAGAGCATTGGGTGAAGGCATCCTTATTGCAGAACAAATTCCAACCAAACTGGCCAGCGATATCATTAAACATCCTGAAATGAAGATTATGCACCGCATCACGGCAGATGAAGACAGGCAGATTTTAGGCTCTGCGATGAATTTTACAGAGAACCATCGAAAATACATCACGACTCTTAAGCAAGGTTTTGCAGCAGTATATGTGGAGGGGTTGTATGCCCCGGCGCTTGTGCATATTGAGTCTGCAGAAAGTAAAGACAAAAAAAATAAATCTAAAAGTGAAATATTAGATTTTATTATTCCTACGGAAGATGAAATATTTGATCGAATGGTGCTTGCTGGCCTTTCGCGATCTATTTCAAAATATAAAAATGATCCCAAATCCCTGACTGCATGGCTTAATGCTTTTCGAAAACAAGCCATCAAATTTAAAGTCTTAAGCAACAGTGAGTTTGAATTTACAGTCTATTTCAAAGAACGATTAACGGTGCTTTCTCATAAATCTCCAAATCTCGCTGAAATATGCAAAAATCTTTCTAGCCTTTATGATAACGTGCGCAATAAGGAGTGATTTATGGAAAAACTAACAGAAATTAAAGAAGATATAAAAGCAGAAAATGAAAAGATTGATATAGATGAAGTCAAGGCTCCGACAGAGGCCGCGCAAGAAGTAAAAAATGAACAAGAAGATGTAGTCACCGTTGATGAGGTAGCCAAAGCATTAAAGGCCAATCCGGAAGTCAAGGCTCCGACAGAGGCCACACAAGAAGTAAAAACTGAGCAGGAAGTTATAGCCGCTGTTGATGAGGTAGCCAAAGCATTAAAGGCCAATCCGGAAGTCAAGGTTCCCACAGAAGCCACACAAGAAGTAAAAAACGAACAGGAAGGCGGCGTTACTGTTGATGAGGTAGCCAAAGCATTAAAAGCCAATCCTGAAGTTAAATCTCCTACAGAAGCCACGCAAGAAGTAAAAAACGAACAGGAAGGCGGCGTTACTGTTGATGAGGTAGCCAAAGCATTAAAGGCCAATCCGGAAGTTAAGGCTCCCACAGAGGCCGCGCAAGAAGTAAAAAATGAACAGAAGGAAACAGATAAATCTGATATAAATTTAGTAAATGATTTTTTCAAGAAAATGGAAGAGAATCCGGACGAACAACCTTTTGGAAGTGAAATATCTCCTCTTTTAAAACAAGTTGATACAACAGTAATGGCCGAAGCCATTGCTGTTCTCGGAGAAGATATTGACTGGGTAAATGAAATTGCTGTTCAAATTGAATTCAGCGCGCAAGACGGAGCTGATGTTGATATAAAAGAAACAATTAATTCGATAGTTAAAGACATAATGGCTGCAAGGAATATCCCTGGAATAAGAGATAATATTGAAAACCTTGTGAATGCTGAAAGAGTCGGATTACCTGAATGGAATGGTTATCGATTTGAGTTGAGGTATGCTGCCGAACATGCCGACGAAATAGCCGGTATGGAGGAGGACGAGGGTGATAATTATATTGACGTGAAGATGAAAGATGGCACCTACAGAGAACTAAAATCATATAGAAATTATTCAAATGCAATAAGGGATATTACAGAGCAACTAGAAAAAGATATCACAAATAGAGGAGCCAAAGACATTACCGTCCTTCTTGACAAAACTTTCCCGCCTACACCGGAATTTATAAAAAAACTAGAAAAAGAAATTAATGATAATGAAGGAGAAATCGCTAAACTCGCTAGAAAATATAATGCTGTAATCAAGAGTGTTGAATGTGTATGAGGTGCAAATATGAAAAGATTTCAAATGCCTAAAAAAGAAAAATTCTCCCATGTTCCGCTTTTACAAATTCAGATCGAAAAAGAATTTGAAGAAGAATTGATTAAAGCGGCCTTATTGTATAAAGAAAAACCTTTTTCGCAACAGCGCGAAGGTAAAATATTTCGTGATGCGCTTCAAAAACATATCTGGGATCCCAATTTCCCCCATATTTTGGAGTCTCCCAAAATACGCTTATTAACTGCGATCAAAGAACAATGGTTGACCGCAAAAGACTTCTATCTGGTAATCTTCTGGCTATGGAAATCTACAAAAGGCGAACTGTTTGATCAGATGTCAGAATGGCTGGCAAAGAATCAACCCGCAGCAAAAGAAATCTATTCTGCTGATTTTGACAAAACAGAAAACATAGATGAAATACTCTCTAAATGGGCCGGAATATTTACGCAAACGCCAGACCAAATCGGTAGCGCTAAACTGACAATGGCGATCATCCTGTACGCGGACTTACACCCCGATGTGTTCACAAAATTTACGTCCGAAGACAAACCTGCCCCATCTAAAACGTCAAAAAGCGAGATCGTCAATATGGCTCATAAGAAAGATAATCTATGGACGTCAATTCTTGGACAACTTAATAAGGCGCCGCATGATCTATTCCAAGCGACTGAGTTCGAGCAGTTCGTGGAACAGGCACGCGTGATTGTTGAACAAAAAATAGATGCGCAGAAAAAAGATCAGCGCCAAAGTGTTCTTTCTGCCGAATTACAAAATATCCTTGCCGTACTTGCTCCCTGGGATAAATATTTCAAATTCCCCGCGCGTGAGAATTGGTCTGTCGAGACGCTGGCCACAGACGCAGTGGATACAATTTCAGATAAGTTTGTTGTCTTAAATGATAATTTGAATAAACTGGATGGTTTAAATAAATCTCAACCATCTAATCGAGATGAGAGGCTTGCCCGTGATCGGGAGGTCAGTGAAGCCGAAGATAAAGCGCTGGCAATTTACAATGAATTGAATGCCCTCTTTGGAAATTTCAGTAAGGAGGATTTAGCCAGTCTGGTAGATAAAACTTCAAATATTGCAGATACAACACCAGCACAAGTCGAAGTAGAGATAGTGGCCGATAAGCCAACAGATTTGTTGGAGGAAGTATCCACTCCAAAAGAATCAGATGTAGTTTCTCCTGATGCAACTATTTATGATATGCCTGACGCTGAGGTCGAACTTATTGACTTTTGAAAAAAGTAAGTCCGTTAATCTAGCCAATCGAGTTTAGAATTACGCAAACAGGCAAACAAGCGTTTTTGAGAAATTCGGGTTCGAGAAATGCCA
>VFKN01000119.1 GCA_009885525.1 Anaerolineaceae bacterium
CAGCCCACTTACTGGACGGATGTGCAAAAACAAGCCGATGAAATTGACGAACTGATCATGGAGTTCAACAAGGAAGTTGGGTTGAGTTAGAAAATAAAACCTCCGAGGTGCTGCGCAAAGACCTCGGAGGTTTTATTTTCGCATGGTTATAATTACAAATCAATATGTGCAAAATCCGAAATCTTTTGATCGTTGGCTTTCTACGATCAAAGAACGTGCCGCATTTTTCTTGTTGATTTCGGCATCAATACCCAGACCTTTCAGTCCGCTTTTTGATTTCACATCAGACATTAGTTGATTTGTCAAGCGAATCAAAAATGGGCGGAGCAAATGCTCCGCCCATTACAAGGGTTATTTATCTCTTCAACTGACGATACTTGACACGATGCGGAGTTAAATCTTTCCCAAATTTTTCCATCATCATATTTTCGTAATCAGACCAATTGCCGACATACATCTTGGCAATCGAGTCGCCTTCGAAGGCGATGATGTGCGTACAGATGCGATCAAGGAACCAGCGGTCATGGCTGACGACGACGGCGGTACCCGCGTATTCTTCAAGAGCGTCTTCCAATGCGCGCAGTGTGTTCACGTCCAGATCGTTGGTCGGTTCATCGAGCAGCAGAACATTCGCGCCTTCGGTGAGTGTCTTGGCGAGATGCACGCGGTTGCGTTCACCGCCCGAGAGGATACCGACTTTCTTTTGTTGATCACTGCCCGCGAAGTTAAATGAGGACACATAACCGCGTGCGTTGATTTTGCGTTTGCCAAGTTCAAGATTTTCCGCGCCGCCTGAGATTTCTTCGTAGACGGTTTTCTCCGGGTCGAGCGTGCGCGATTGATCAACGTACGCGAGTTTGACTGTATCGCCGATTTTGATCGTGCCGCTGTCGGGCTGTTCCTGCTTGGTGATCATCTTAAGCAGCGTGGTTTTACCCGCGCCGTTGGGACCGATAATGCCAACAATGCTGCCCGGCGGAATGCTCGCGGAAAATGCTTCGAGGATGAGTTTGTCGTCATACGATTTTGCGACCTTATCAAATTCAAAGACCACATCGCCCAAACGCGGACCGGGCGGGATGTAGATATCCAACTCTTCGCGGCGTGTTTCAGATTCCTGCGAGAGTAATTTTTCATACGCAGTGACGCGCGCCTGTCCTTTGGCCTGACGCGCCTTTGCGCCCATGCGGATCCATTCGAGTTCGCGCTCAAGAGTCTTCTGGCGTCTGCTTTCGGATTTTTCTTCGAGGCGGATGCGTTCTTGTTTTTGTTCAAGCCACGACGAGTAGTTGCCTTTGTATGGAATACCGAAGCCGCGATCCAATTCCAAGATCCAACCGGCGACGTTATCGAGGAAGTAGCGATCATGCGTTACGGCGATGACCGTGCCTTTATATTCGCGCAGGTGATGCTCGAGCCACGCCACCGATTCCGCATCGAGGTGATTGGTGGGTTCATCGAGCAGGAGAATATCGGGTTCGCTGAGCAATAAGCGCGTGAGCGCGACGCGTCGCTTTTCGCCGCCGGATAAAATATTGATGGGCGCATCGCTCGGCGGGCAGCGCAGCGCATCCATTGCAACTTCGAGATGCGAATCTAAATTCCACGCGTCGTGTTTGTCGAGTTGATCTTGAAGTTTGGCTTGCTCGGCGACCAGCGCGTCAAAATCCGCATCGGGTTCGGCGAACTTCGCGTTGACTTCATCGAAGCGCGCGAGCATTTCGACGATGGGAGCAACCGCTTCTTTGACGACCTCGATGACGGTCTTGGTTTCATCGAGTTTTGGTTCCTGCTCGAGTAACCCGACCGTGTAGCCTTTTGCCGCGGTGATTTCGCCGACATAGTTATTGTCGACGCCCGCCATAATTCGCAGCAGCGTGGATTTGCCCGAGCCGTTGAGACCCAGGATGCCGATCTTGGCGCCATAATAAAAGCCGATCGAGATGTCGCGCAGGATCTGTTTGTTGGGCGGCACAATGCGCCCGACTTTGTTCATTTGGTAAATTACAAGGGATTCGTTTGCCATAGTTTCCAGTGATTAGGTATTAGGGATGGGGATGAATTGGGCGTATTGTATCAGAGAGTGAACTTCTTTTCGCCTAATGTTTGAACATGGAGTAAAATAAAAGCGTGAAGATTTATCTGGATACGAGCGTTTACAATCGCGCTTTTGATGACCAGACTCAACCGCGAATCTGGCTCGAAACGCTAGTTCTGGCGTTGAGTTTGCAATTGGTTGAAGTTGGCGAAGGCGACTACCTGTTGATCCGCAAACAATTATTTGCGAAAGAGACGGTCAAGTCTTTGTGCCAGCAGATTGAAGAGTTTCAGAAAGCAAAAACGAAGAAGTAATTTGAATTGGAGTCGAAAGGCTCCAATTCAAATTACCTTGTCCTCCACCTTGTTCATGGAGTAGATGACTAGGGATTCGTTGCCATAATAAGATAATTTTATCTTGCGCTTTCTTTTTCTTTCCTATTACTACAATTTAGTCTTCCAATTCAAAATAGATAATTTGGGAAAAGTCCTGCTCTATTCTCAACTTTGGGGAAATATAGGTCGCCTCAACATGCTTTACATCATCTGGATTCAGTACAGTAATAAAACTTTCTTTGTTTCCTAATCCATTTAATGATGTACCCAAAGAAAGCCCAGCACCATCAGTAACAATATATCTATCATGGAATTCGTTCTGTGAACTATGGATAACAACAAGAGTAGATGGGGGTTCTTGATCACTTATTTTTTTCCAAGAAGTTAACATTTTATTTTTTGCCGATTGTTTATTTTTCCTTTTTGCTTCTGATGTATCCTTGTTGTTAATCTTAGATCCAATTAACTGATCGCCTAAGCAAACAATTCTTACCCTAAGGTCAGCAGAAATAGACTGGAGTATCCACATTTGGTCCTCTTCAAAGTATGGGTCACAAATTGTCACATATCCCTTCGCGTTGTTTTGCAACCAGCTCTTTATCCAAGAAACAGCCCGATTCCTCTCGCCTATCTTAAAAAATTCTTTACTAACTGATAAACCTTGAAAGTTTTGCTTTATGGATTCAGGGATTTTTACAAGGGGAAGAATTTGGTTTCCAATACCATATAAAATTTTACAGTTATCTATTATTGTTCGTAAAATTATCATTGCTTCATGAGGCTGTGCTGAAACTGGGCATTGTCGTAAATTTACTTCAGTTGTCCACTCTATTATCTCAAGCATTGTCTTATACTCTAATTGAGAGCCAGCTGCCAACCAATCAAGAATCGTCTTGCTGGGATAAGGAACACCCTTATTGCTATTGACCGCCCTCATCATTCGACTAATAGCAGTTCCCATCACCTCATTGTTTTTAGATGCTCCTTCAAACTGAGTAAGTAGCTTATGAGGTGATTTTGACAAGTCGTACGAAGTATTATTTACATCCAATTCATATCCTGTTCTTGGGTCTTCAATTTTTTCTGTTATTTCCGCCGCAATATTTTTATCAACTTGATGCACCATTTGTATGAGTGATGCCAATACGGTGTCTTTTTTAATTCCATCCAGTGAGCTTGACAGCCGCACTCCTAACCTTACAGCCTCATCAATACCAGAAGTATGTTTAAGCTCACTGTAACTATTAGCGATTACCTCTAGCCTGTCAATTCTATCTTTAATGTTAGGTATGCTTTCAATAATAGAAAAAGCTTCGTCTACAAGGGAAATGGCCATTTGGCTTTCTATTTCTTTAAAATCCCTTGCAATCATACTCATAACAAAAATTCTGTCAGCAATATTATCAATTGACTTTGCTTCTTGAACAATCTGACTATGGCTTCTTTTTATTTGAGATTTTGATTTTTTTGCAGAGCGTCTTCTTGCGGATTCAATGCTGGATTTTGATAATATTTTATAGCCCAGATGATCAATGTTGTTTATATCAGGCAGCTTTCTGTCCACAATAGCATCTAACCGGGCTAGGATGTCTAGTTTTTGGTGTTCATTAAGATGGTTTTGCAATCCTGTTAAATGCGTAAGAACATCTACTACTAAGTAAAGAGCCTCATCATTATCGATGTTTTCTATTATAGAAATGACTGTATTGGCGCTTGGCAAATCAATAAGCACATTTGGAGACTCAATATCATATTTTTCACCAATATTAATTTTCAGTAAAATTCTTGCAGACATGTCTACCCATGCAAAATTTCTTTGGTTGTAAGATAATAATTTGATAAGTTTTACTGCTTCTTCAGCGCTATATTCATATAGCGCAATTGAAATATTTGCGACCACACGATTTCGAATTTCAGAAGACGGCAAAATTTGCAATTCGGTCAAAACATGATCTTGCATTAACCTGTTGAAGGTATCGCGATCACCTTTTTTATATAACCTTGCGAGAGCTATCTTAGAAAGCACATAAGCCTTGAGTGAGCGAGACGGTATCAATTCTACTAATTGCAACAATTCATCCCAAATAAACCTTCCATCTTCTTTTTGAATATCAATAAAACCAACGGATCGGATAGCCGTTTGTAAGGTTTCAAGAAACATACTCCCTAAAGTTTGGTTAGCTAATACAGTTGTTTCTCGTAACTCAACTGCTTTTCCATAAAGTTGAATAGCTAACTGCTGGTCAACATTTCCAATTTGAGATGCTAAGTCAAACGCTGCTTCTGTCCGGACCCAAGCAATATCAATTTCTTCCCAAAAACTAATAAGTTTTTCAAAAAGATTCTTACGAATTTCTGTTTCTTTTTCATTGTCGTTCGCGATAATGAGTTGCGCCAGACCTTTACAAACAAGAACTTGGTCTTTAATTGCGCCAAGTTTCTCGCTAAAATAGTTTCTTAATTCCAAATTGGAAAGTTTACCTGATTGATTGCCTGTTTCCAATAATCGAATTACAGTATTCGCACAATATGTGTCATCTTTGATTCTAGCTAATCCATTTTCCATAACACTTATTGACTTTTGAAAAAAGTAAGTCCGTTAATCTAGCCAATCGAGTTTAGAATTACGCAAACAGGCAAACAAGCGTTTTTGAGAAATTCGGGTTCGAGAAATGCCA
>VFKN01000074.1 GCA_009885525.1 Anaerolineaceae bacterium
TATTTAGCGGTGTTGGGTCTTGGACCAGTGCGTGAACCGTTGCTGGGCAATACTATTTGGGCGGCGCAAGGTCAGAGTGCATTTTTCAATAATTGGTGGTGGTGGCCTTTGGCTCCATCCCTTGCTCTGGTGCTCATCCTTGGGTCGCTGGCTCTCGTCAATATGGGCTTGGATGAACTTGCCAATCCCCGAATTCGCAAATCGGAATAATTCATGACTAACACACTTCTAACAATAAATAATTCCTTCAAGGTGAAGCCATGACCCCTGTTCTTCAAGTCAATAATTTACAAGTAACCTACTATACGGATGCCGGTCGCGCTCGTGCGCTGGACGGGGTGGATTTAACCCTTAATGCCGGTGAAAAATTAGGTCTGGTGGGCGAATCAGGTTCCGGCAAAAGCACTATGGCGCTGGCTATGATGCGCATGATTAAACCTCCGGGTAGAATCGAAGGCGGCCAGGTGATTGTAGACGGCCTCGATCTAATGAGCCTTAGCGATGATTCCATGCTTAAGGCACGTCTCAGTAAAATTGCTTATATTCCACAAGGCGCGATGAATTCGCTTAATCCTGTTATAAGGATTGGCGCTCAAATGGTGGATGCAATCAAGGCGCATGATCAAGGATCAAGCCGCGAAGACATTGAAAAACGCTGCAAGCAAGCCCTCGAGTCTGTAGATCTTGGCGCCAATGTCTTCAAAATGTATGCTCATGAATTAAGCGGCGGTATGAAACAACGCGCCTGCATTGCCATCAGTATTTTGTTGAAGCCAAAAGTCATCATTGCAGACGAACCCACCAGCGCATTGGATGTCGTAACGCAACGACAGGTCATGGAGACCATTGACCGCGTCCAAAAGGAAATTGGCGCCGCCGTAATCTTGATCGGTCACGACATGGGTTTGATGGCGCAATTTGTAGATAAAGTCGCGGTGATGTATACCGGGCGGATTATGGAATTAAGCAGTGTACGGGATATGTTCGTCGATCCCAAGCACCCGTATGCGCAGGCTCTCATTAAGAGCTTGCCCAACCTTGATAACAAGGGCGTGTTCAACGGGATTCCAGGCATGGCTCCCGCGCTTTTACAGCTTCCCGGCGGCTGCGCTTTTCATCCACGCTGTTCACAAGTTATGGAAACATGTAAAACACAACGCCCGCCATCCATCGCCTTATCCGGCGGACGGATTCTCGAATGCCACCTTTACTCGGAGAAAGCCTAACCCATGTCCGATTTACTGGAATTCAAAAACGTTACAAAAACCTACTCGAGTGGATTACTTTCCCGAGTTTCCACTATCGCATTAAATAATATGTCGCTCAAATTGGATGCTGAACAGCCAACGATTACAACCGTGGCTGGCGAAAGTGGTAGCGGCAAAACTACCCTCGCGATGTTGTTATTGGGCTTCACGACGCCTACCTCCGGCCAGATTCTATACAAAGGCAAGGATATTCACACTCTGCGCGGTGAAGAACGAATGCTGTTCCGACGGGAAGTGCAGGCTGTATTTCAAGATCCCTTTGCAGTATTCAATCCTTTTTACACAGTTGACCATTTGCTGACAGTGCCCATTGCGCGCTTCAAATTGGCAAAATCAAAAAGCGAAGCCATGAACAAAATGGTCGAAGCGCTCACTGCCGTGGGTTTACGTCCGGGGGATGTGCTTGGTCGCTTCCCGCATCAACTCTCAGGCGGACAGCGCCAGCGCATTAACATTGCGCGCGCATTGTTACTTCGTCCGAAACTATTAGTTGCCGATGAGCCGGTATCGATGGTGGATGCCTCGCTTCGCGCCAACATTCTGGAAACCTTGCGTGGTTTGCAAAAAGATTATGGCGTTTCGATTATTTATATTACTCATGACCTCACTACGGCTTATCACATCGCTAATTCCATTGTAGTTCTCTATCGCGGCGAAGTGATGGAAGCGGGTGATGTGGATAAGGTAATCAAAAATCCGCAACACCCTTATACAAAACTATTAATCGACTCGATCCCGTGGCCTGATATTAATCGTCGCTGGGGCGAAACCGAGATCAAGGTCAGAGAATCGGATCTTTCTGAAAAGAGCGCTGGTTGTAAGTTTTCTTCGCGCTGTCCGTTTGTAATGGATAAGTGTAAACAATCTCCGCCGCTCTTCCGGCTTAGCGAGCATCAAGCCGCCTCTTGTTACCTTTACGAACAAAACCCGACAATCGACCCCGGAAAATTGTCTGATTTGTTACCTGTTTAAAGTTTTAGCGCCGCAGTCGATTAGGTAAATATAAATGAAAATCCCCCGACCCTTGTTGTTTGCATTAACCGGATGGGCGGCGGGTGCAATCGCAACCGTACTTGTTGGCCTTCTTTGGCCTGCGATTTTCCCAGCCATAGTGGTCGTTGGACATTATTATGGCTCTGGACCAAGCCTGCTCACCATTATAGGATTTGGATTGATATTGGCTTCACCCGGCGGTTTGATTGGCGGATTGGTCGGTAGTCGCATCCCCAAGGAAGGCGGGCAAACTGAACAATTTTTTATGGCGGCCGTTTTTGGCGTCATATTTACCCTACCCTTTGGATGCATGGTTTTATGGTTCTTCACCGGGTGGTAGCCTGACTTAGAATCCGGCGGTTTTTTTATGTCAAAACATATTACTGGTATCGTTCCAATTGTAGCTGCGGCGTTTACCAATTCGGGCTTATTGGACGAGGACGGTTTTCAATCCCTTATCCGCCACTTACTTACAACGGGCGTTCCAGCCCTTACCCTCTTCGGACTCGCCACAGAGTTCTATAAATTGAGTGATCATGAACGCGAACGGATGCAGGCGCTCTTGCTGGCTGAGACACGCCGTTCCGAATCCGTTGCCGGAATCATCTCCATTACCGACCACAGCTGGGAAGTCGCGTGTCAGCGCGCTCGCACTGCCGAAGAACAAGGCGCAGATGGATTGATGGTTTTGCCGCCCTATTTTCTTGGCCCGAGTGAAGATGCAATCCTAGAACATCTTAAGCGCGTCATTGGCAGTGTGAAAATCCCGGTCATCGTGCAATATGCGCCTGTGCAGACCGGTGTGCGCATCTCTCCTGAAGTTTTTCTTAAATTAAACGAAACTCTCCCAAACGCTGAATTTGTCAAAGTGGAAACCCAGCCGCCGGGCAGATATGTTTCGCAGCTCGTTGAGCGCTCACAAGGAAAATTAAAATCCCTTGTCGGCTACGCGGGCGTGCAAATGCCGGATGTATTGGCGCGCGGCGCGGTGGGCATCCAGCCCGGATGTTCGTTCACAGAAATCTACGTTGAACTGTGGCGGCTCTGGGGAACTGACAAAACCGCCTTTCAAAATCTTCACAACAAACTCCTGCCTTATATTAATTACTGGATGCAGGGCGTTGAACTCATCATCAAAGTTGAGAAAGTAATTTTGAAACAGCGCGGCATCATCGCCAGCGATTATTGCCGCAGTCCCTCGTATACGCTTGATGAGTATGAGCAGAAACAAATTGAAAAATTCATAAGTGAATTTTCGGAGTGGCTAAAATGACTCCCCTAACCATCACCCACACAACCACTGAAGGTTTTGACGGTATTCATGTTCACACCGGCGTTATCGAATTAAATCTAATCCCTGAATTGGGCGGCAAGGTCAGCAGCCTGCGCGATTCACGCAGCGGACGCGAATGGCTGTGGAGACATCCGCGCTTCCCGTATAAACTCGTGCCGCACGGAAGTTCATACACCGCCCAATCAGATACAGGCGGATGGGATGAATGTTTCCCGAGCGTAGCGGAATGTAAGTATCCATCCGCGCCGTGGCAGGGTGCGGCAATTCAAGATCACGGTGAGTTATGGTCACACGCCGCAGAATTTGAGATGGATGAACAAGCGCAGAGCGTCACCTTGCGTACGCGCTCGCAAGGGATTGCATTGCCTTACACATTCACGCGCAGCATAATATTGACTGCCAACTCATCTGTTATCCGCACAAATTATGAAGTATCGAACAACGCCGATCAGCCGATAAATTATGTCTGGTGCATTCACCCATTGCTGGCCATTGAACCCGGCATGGAACTTCGCCTGCCCACATCTGCGCGCTTTAATGTAGGCGGTTCTTACCCCGAAAATTTAATATCACCTGAAAAAAAATTACAGTATCCATTTACCGCATCTGGATTAAATTTCCCCGCGCTGCCTGAGACATCCGCTGGCCGCGCACTAAAAATATGGAGCGACCCATTACCTGCCGGAGAAGGCTGGGCGGCATTGCACGCTGATGATGGTGAATTGCAAATGCGTTGGGACGTGAATCTTCTTCCGCAAGTGGCGGTCTGGATGAATTTCGGCGCATTGGGTATGGATGGCGGCTCGCCATATTTCAACATGGGGCTCGAGCCCTGCATCGGCGCGCAGGATTCGCTTGCAGATGCTGTGAATAAATATAATTTATTTGCAACTGTGCCGCCGCGCGAATCAAAAACGTGGTGGTTGGAGATTGAGTTAACTACATGAAAATTACAGACGTCACTACTTACATTGTCGGCAACCCGTGGAAGAATTGGGTCTTCACGCGCGTGGATACAGACGCAGGCATACATGGTATTGGAGAGGCTACGTTAAATGGTTTTGCGAAAACCGTTGAAGCCGCCATCCACGAATTGAAGCGCTTCGTCATTGGCGAAGACCCGTTTGATGTGGAAAATCACACCTTGAAATTATCCCGCGAAGTCTATTCAGACGGCGGACAAATTCAGGGCGCGGCGCTCTCCGGCATTGAGTTTGCCTGCTGGGATATTATGGGCAAAGTCACCAAACAACCTGTATATAAACTCATCGGCGGACGCTGTCATGATCGCTTGCGTGTCTACGCCAACGGTTGGTATCGCGGCCCGCGCGAACCGCAGAGTTTTCACGACAAGGCCAAGAGCGTGGTCGCGCGCGGATACACCGCGTTGAAGTTTGATCCATTTGGGGCGGCGTGGAGATATGTTGAGCGCGCAGATTTTGCGCTGGCGTTGGATCTCATCGCCGCAGTGCGCGACGCGGTCGGTCCGAATGTGGATATTATGATCGAAGCCCACAACCGCTTCAGTCCGCACACCGCTTTGCAATTCGCGGACGCAATGGCGAAGTATCAACCGACATGGTTTGAAGCACCCGTGCCGCCACAATATATTTCACAGATGGTTGAAGTCGCGAGGCGTAGCCCGGTGCCGATTGCATGTGGCGAGGATTATTACAGCCCGCAACAATTTTCTGAATTGCTCGGCCACGATGCGGTTCACATCATCCAACTGGAGCCGCAGTATCTTGGCCTCACCGCATCCAAGCAAGTATGCGGAATGGTACACGCACATAATGGCGTGACCGCTCCGCACAGCGCGCAAGGTCCGCTATGTTCGCTCGTGTGCGCCCATTTAAATACTGCCACTCCAAACTTCTTCATCCACGAGATCTTTGATGATTTTAATGATGATTGGAGTGGCATGATATTGACCAACTCGGTCAAGGTCAAGGATGGATATATTCAACTTGAAGAAGACCGTATTGGTTGGGGCACAGACTTAAACTATGAAGAGATCGTCAAACATCCCTACAACCCGAATAATTATCTCCCCTTGTTTCGATCGGGCTGGGAAAAGCGGCAGCCAGTAGCGTAATAAATGAGTATTGTATATTGATGAACTGCGAACATTATGGAAGCCACATTCCTATGCAAAAAGAAACCCGGCTTCTTCAAGAAACCGGGTTTCAAACTGTGGGAAATCCTGACTAATTGCCATGCGCTTTGAGGTAGTCCATTACACTTTGCGCGGCGGGGTCTGTGATCAAGGCGGAGGACAGGTCGTTGCTATGCAGGCGGATGTAATCTGTCACGCTTTGCACTGCCGCTTCGGGAACGGACTGAGCGCTGATGAAATTGCCGGTACTATGCAGGCGTAAGTAGTCTGTCACGCTTTGCACTGACGCTTCGGGAACGGACTGAGCGCTGATGAAATTGCCGGTGCTGTGCAGGCGTAAGTAATCTGTCACACTTTGCACTGCCGCTTCGGGCGCGGCTTGAGCAGATGGGTTGCTGTGAATACGGATGTACTCCGTCACACTCTGTACTGCCGCTTCAGGTACGGACTGGGCCTGGATGGGTGAGCCAGTATTCGGGATGATCGCTGCGCGGCGGCTGCCGTCGTTGATCGCCAGCGCGGCACCGAAGAGCAGGATGCCGATTCCCAGCCACAACCAAAGATTTCCGGTTGTGCGTTGGACGTTTTTCAAAGTATTTTGGATCTGTTGTGTGTTCATGGTGTTTCTCCTTTTTGAATGATCAGGGATGGGTTTGTTTTTCTGATCTGCCACTAGGATAGTCCATGTCCACTTGCCATATATGCCTTTTCATGACAAATCCTGTCCGAAAAGTTGACAACCGCGCTATACTGTGAAAGTCAACCCAAACTTGAGGAATAAAAATATCCATGCCACGCACCTTAACCATTACCCCCGAGAAATTCACCACCTTTGGTGAGTTGCTTCGATTCCTGCGCCGCAAAGCGGACCTGACCCAACGCGAACTTTCCATCGCGGTGGGCTATAGCGAGTCGCAGATCAGCCGCCTGGAGCAGAATGAACGTGCGCCTGATGAAGTCACGCTGGCGGCACGCTTTGTCACCGCGCTTTATATTGAGGATGAGCCGCAATGGGTGGCGCGCCTGCTGGAATTGGGATCCGCAACCCGCTCCCACGCCCCCGAGGCTGATGCGCCCCAGCCAATCGCCGAGGCGAAACCTACACCGCATAATCTGTCGATCCAGTTGACCAGCTTCATCGGAAGAGAGAAAGAGATCATCGAAATCAAGCGATTGATATCTGATGATAAAAGTAACGTTCGGCTACTCACCCTTACCGGTCATGGCGGCTGCGGCAAGACTCGTCTCGCTCTGCAATCTGCTTCGGGTTTGCTTGATGATTTTCGTGATGGTGTCTGGTTGATCGAACTCGCTCCACTCGCTGACCCCGCGCTTGTGCCGGGGACAGTTGCGGCTGTGTTGGGTTTGAAAGAAGAAGCAGGTCGCCCCATTCTATCCACCCTAACCGACCATATACGTAGTAAGCGGATATTGCTCATCTTTGATAATTGTGAGCATCTCATCCAAGCCAGCGCAAAATTGGCTGATGCCTTGTTGCATGCCTGCCCGGCTGTTCACCTCCTCGCTACCAGCCGTGAGGCATTGGGAGTTTCAGGAGAGAGCGCGTTGGTTGTGCCGTCGCTCTCGATGCCACCAGACTTCCGAAATCTCCAAGATTTCGGAAGTCTCTCCCAATACGAAGCCGTGCGTTTGTTTACTGAGCGCGCAGTCACTGTTATGCCAGGCTTCACCCTCACTGACGAGAATGCCATTGCCATTGCGCAAATCTGCCAAAGGCTGGATGGGATACCACTTGCCATTGAACTTGCGGCGGTGCGGTTGCGGATGTTGCCAGTGGAGCAAATTGCGACGCGATTGGACGATGCCTTCCGCCTTTTGACAGGCGGAAGCCGCACCGCGTTACCGCGGCATCAGACCTTGCAAGCGTTGATTGACTGGAGCTATGAACTTCTGACAAATGCAGAGCAAGTAGTGTTTCGCCGTTTAGCGGTATTTGCCGCAGGCTGGACGCTCGAAGCTGCTGAAGCAGTCTGCATCGGGGAAGAGATCAAGACCGACGAAGTGTTTGACTTGCTTGCTCACTTACTGGATAAGTCACTCGTGCTGGCTGAAGAACACAGTAAAACAGCGCGCTATCGGATGTTGGAGACGATCCGCCAATATGCGCTGTCGAAGTTGGCGGCGAGCGGCGAAGCGGACACCGTGCGTAAGCGACATATGATGTACTATCTAGCGCTGGCGGAGGCAGGTGTAGATTCATATTTATCTCCACCGTTACAACGGGCATGGGACGATCGCATGGAGGCCGAGCACGATAACATGCGGGCGGCACTGGCGTGGAGTCAATCAACTCAGGGGAGTGCGGATTTAAGGCTGCGCTTGGCTAAAGCATTGGTATCGTTTTGGTTCAACGTCGGGTATTGGAGTGAAGGAAGAAACTATTTGGAGAGTGCACTGAGGCAGGCAGATGTAGAGCGGGTAGACAATAAGGAGTTGCGGGCATGGGTGCTTTTCTCTCTAGGTTTATTTGCCGTGGGACTAGGCGAATATGATGCTGCGGAGGCGCAGATGGTCGATAGCCGAAATTTATTCCAAGAATTGGGGGATGCCTCATCGAATGCCGTCTTACAGCTCCGTTTAGGATGGCTGGCACGCGAGCGCGGAGATACGACCACCGCTCGTCTGCGGCTCGAGGAAAGCCTGGGGACATTCCGTAAGCTTGAAGACAAGGTATACATTTTTGAAACCCTAAATCCTTTAGGAGAGGTGCTTGTCATGCAGGGAGATACGGAAGGGGCAACGAGACTCCTTGAGGAGAGCCTGGCAATCTCCCGCGAATTAGGACACTTTAACGGAATGGGTTGGGCGCTCAACCATTTGGGACACGTCGCGCAGATTCAAGGTGAGTACGAACTCGCAACGCGGTTGCATGAAGAGAGTATGCCATTGTTCCGCCAGAGAGGAGAGCGATGGTTTGGCATAACTTGGGCACATCAGGGTTTGGGTGAGACCGCGCTGGCTCAGGGCAATGCTGGGCTCGCGGCGACTCATTTTGGGGAGGCATTGGGGCTATTCCATGATTCGGGAGACCGGCCTGGGGTGTCGTGGTGTCTGGCGGGCTTGGCAGGCGTTGCGGCATTGGATGAAGAACCTGAACGTGCGGCTTGGTTATGGGGTGCGGCGGAGGCATTGCGCCAATCCATCGGAGTGCGCGAAGCGCCAGCCAGCCATGCCACACATGAACGACTGAAAGCCGAAGTTCGCAAGCAATTGGGCGAAGCCGTGTTCAATGCCAAGTGGATCGAAGGGCAAGCCGCTTCGATGGAACAAGCCATCGCTGAGGCAACACAGTGACTCTAAACATTGATCTCATCAACTATCGCGCGCTCGTCACCGGCGTCAGCAGCGGAATTGGCGCGGGCGTCGCGGAAGCACTGGCACAAGCCGGATGCGATGTCGCAGGCTGCGGAATCGAATCAGCGGATAGCGCGGGCGCGCAGCGTTTTATCTCCACCGTGGAAAGTTGCGGGCGGCGCGCGTTTTATCAATCCGTGGATTTAGCGGATGGAGTTGCGGCGCGTGCCTTTGTAGAATCGGCGGCAGACCAACTCGGCGGCATAGACTTTGTGGTTTCAAATGCGGGTCGTAATTTTTTCAAAGGCGCCGAGAAAGCCACCGAAGCAGACTGGCAGGCAAACATGGATTTAAATCTTGCCGCGCATTGGCGGGTAGCGCAAGCCGCAAAGCCGTTTCTTGATCGATCGTCCAACCCTGTGGTTGTCATTATCACATCCAATCATTCACTTTACACCCTTCCAAATTCTTTTCCGTACAATGTTGCCAAAGCCGGATTGGTTGCCATGGTGCAATCTTTGGCAATCGAATGGGGACCGCATATCCGCGCAGTGGGTATTGCGCCAGGCTTTATTGACACGCCGCTCGCGGATGCATGGTTTAACGAATTCCCCGACCCTGCCGCAAAAAGAAAACAAATTGAAGAACTGCATCCCGTCGGGCATTTAGGAAAGCCTGATGATATTGGCGCACTGTGTGCTTTTGTGTGCAGCCCGCTGGCTGGGAATATTTCAGGCACAACGATCTTGATTGACGGCGGGCGCGGCGCTGTGATGCAAGATGTTTAATAAAAAATAAACCTTCTAAAGGAGCAACTTTGAATTACTTACCCGTTGATACACGTTACGAAGCAATGCGCTACAACCGCTCGGGCAGAAGCGGACTCAAACTGCCCGCAATCTCGCTCGGACTTTGGCACAACTTTGGCGGCGTGGATGTTTTTGAAAATAGCCGCGCGATGGTACGCAGCGCCTTCGATATGGGTATCACCCATTTTGACTTAGCCAACAATTATGGCCCGCCCGCCGGTTCCGCGGAAGAGACTTTCGGGCAGATCATGCAAGCCGACTTGCGGCCTTATCGCGACGAGTTAATCATCTCCTCCAAAGCGGGCTACTACATGTGGCCCGGTCCGTATGGTGAATGGGGCTCGCGCAAGTATCTTGTCTCAAGCCTCGATCAAAGCCTGAAGCGCATGGGATTGGATTACGTGGATATCTTCTATCATCACCGCCCCGATCCCGACACGCCGTTGGAAGAAACCATGTCCGCGCTGGATTACATCGTGCGCAGCGGACGCGCGTTGTATGTGGGTCTCTCCAACTATAAGCCGGAGCAGACGCGGGAAGCCGCAAAAATTTTGAAGTCACTTGGCACGCCCTGCCTCATCCATCAGCCATCCTACAGCATGTTCAACCGCTGGGTTGAGGATGGTTTGCTAAATACACTGGAAGATGAAGGCATTGGCTGCATCGCATTCTCACCGCTTGCGCAGGGTTTGCTGACCGATAAATACCTGAGCGGCATCCCCGAGGGTTCACGCGCATCCAAGCCGCACGGATTCTTGAAGCCCGCAAATATTACGGATGACAAACTCGCCAAAGTAAAACACTTGAACGATATGGCCATCGCACGCGGACAAACGCTTGCCCAGTTGGCGCTTGCCTGGGTGCTCCGCCACGCAGCTATGACCTCAGTGCTGATCGGCGCAAGTCGAATTGCGCAAATTGAAGATGCGGTCGGCACGTTGAATAACCTATCGCTGAGTGCTGAAGAACTTCAGACGATTGAAACTATTTTGAAAGGATAAAAGAAATAATCTCTCTATCGTTATGTCATTGCGAGGAGCGCGTTTGCTCTTTGCGACGAAGCAATCCCCTTTCACTTGGAGACTGCTTCGGCAAAAACCAGGAACGCCTCGCAGCGACATTATTCATAAAAAGGAGTAACAAATTCCATGATTCAAATTGCAGAGTTTTTACCACCAACCCCCACGCCCTTGTGGAAACTTTCCAAACAGGCCGGCGTCGATTTTGCCGTGGGCGGCTTGCCATTCAATGAGCCATCCAACGGTACAGATGCGCCCTGGGATTATTTACCGCTTCTGCGAATGAAGCAGCGTTACGAAAGCGGCGGATTCAAACTCGCCGTCATCGAAGTCCGCCCGCCATTGAACCAAGCCAAGCGCGGCTTGCCAGGCGGCGATGAAGAAATCGCCACTGTTTGTACGCTGATCGAAAACATGGGACGCCTCGGCATTCCCGTCTGGTGCTACGAATGGATGACCGATTTCAACTGGCTGCGCACCAGCACCAACACAATCTCACGCGGCGGCTCGGTAGTAACGAGTTTTGACAACTCATTAATGAAAGACGCGCCGCTGACCGAAAACGGTCCGATCAGCGAAGAGAAACTTTGGGAAACACTTGAACACTTTCTCAAAATCGTATTGCCTGTGGCAGAGAAATGGAATGTCAAACTTGCCATGCATCCCGATGATCCCCCCCTCTCCCCCATTCGCGGAGTAGGGCGCATCATGAGCAGCGTTGATAATTATCAGCGTTTGCTTGACATGGTGCCCAGCCCGATGAATGGCATCACCATGTGCCAGGGTAACTTCACGCTCATGACCGATGACCTGCCGGGTGTCATCCATAAATTCGGCAGACAGGAAAAAATATTTTTCGTCCACTTCCGTGATGTGCGCGGCACGGTGGAAAAATATGAAGAGACCTGGCATGACGAAGGCAAAACTGACATGCTGGCATGTATGCAAGCCTACAGAGACATCAACTTCGAGGGCGTGCTGCGTCCCGATCATGTGCCCACTGTGGAAGGTGACAGTAACGAGAACGCGGGCTATTCATCCTTCGGACGGCTGTATGCCATTGGATATATCCGCGGCCTGCGGCAAGCCGTCTATGCCGGCGTAGGAAAAGCGTCATGAAAATCGCGGTAACGGGCGGTGTTGGCAGCGTTGGCAAAGCCATTGTGGACATGGCATTGACTCAGGGTCACAGCATTGTCTGCATTGATCGCGTGACTCCAGGCAGCGACGACAGATCCAACATCATCTACATACAAGCCGACCTTACCGATTACGCTGCAATGGAAAATGCACTGCGCGGCTGTGATGCTGTGGTGCACATGGCAGCCATCCCTGCACCGGGTCGCCACCCAGATCATATCGTGCACAACAACAATGTGACCAGCAGTTACAACGCACTGCGCGCCGCAGTCGAAGTCGGAATCGCCAAGGTTTGTCAGGCATCCAGCGTGAACGCAACCGGACTCGCGTACAGCCGCTGGCCGCGCTTCGATTATTTTCCGCTGGACGAGGAGCATCCCACTTACAACGAAGATCCATACAGCCTGTCGAAATGGATTTGCGAAGAACAGGGCAACTCGTTTGCGCGGCGCTACGCGGATATGACCATTTCGAGTATGCGTTTCCATTGGGTCGTACCGGAACGCGCTACCGCGATACAGGCACACGGATACAGTCAGACCGAGGCCGCGGCTAAAAATCTGTGGGCATATACACTCCACGCTTCCGCAGCGCGGGCTTGTTTACTTTCCCTCACAGCAGACTTCAAAGGTCATGAAGTGTTTTACATCGCCGCCCCCGATACCATCTCTGAGATACCCTCGCTTGAACTTAAACAAAAATTTTTCCCCGATGTACCCGTGCGCGGCGATCTGAGCGGCCATAAAAGTTTTTTCAACTCCGGCAAAGCAGAACGGCTGCTTGGCTGGAAACATGATCAATAAAGGAGCAGGCAAATAATGCAATATCGAACTTTTGGAAGAACCGGCTGGAAGGTCAGCGACATTGGTTATGGCATGTGGGGCCTCGCCGGCTGGACAGGCTCAGACGATGACGAGTCGATGAAGTCTTTACATCGCGCGGTGGAACTTGGCTGCAATTTTTTTGATACCGCCTGGGGCTACGGCGCAGGACACAGCGAACAACTTTTGGGCAAATTGGTGCGCGCCTACGCGGGTAAAAAATTATATGTAGCCAGCAAGATTCCGCCCAAGAATTTTAAATGGCCCGCCGAACCCGAATACTCGCTGGATGATTGTTATCCGCCAGATCACATCCGCGAATATGTTGAAAAAAGCCTGAAAAATTTAGGGATGAGTCAAATGGATTTGATTCAATTCCACACTTGGGATGATTCGTGGGCAGCGGATGAGCGCTGGCAGCGCGCGATTGATGATCTCAAACGCGAGGGTTTAATTCTCGCGGCGGGCATCAGCGTTGACCGTTGGGAACCGGCCAACGCAATTCAAGCCATCCGCACCGGGCTGATTGACGCCGTGCAGGTGATTTACAACATCTTCGACCAAAACCCCGAAGACGAATTATTTCCCGTTTGCCGCGAATTAAATGTGGCAGTGATTGCCCGCGTCCCATTTGACGAAGGCACGCTCACAGGAACTTTGACTCTTGATAGCACATGGCCCAAAGACGATTGGCGCAATAGTTACTTTGTGCCTGAAAACCTGAAGTCCAGCGTGGAGCACGCGGAAACACTGCGTCCTTTAATCCCAGCCGATATGACCATGCCAGAAGTGGCGCTGCGCTTTATTTTGGCGAACCCGGATGTCAGCACCATTATCCCCGGCATGCGAAAAATCAAGAACACAGAAATGAACATCGCAACCAGCGACACGGGCGGACTATCCCCCGATTTGATTCAGAAATTACGCGCACATCGTTGGGATCGAACACCAACGGCGTGGTCGCAATAATCACACTATATTGGAGAAACCATTATGCACATTCAACCTTCCAAAGAAGATCTGATCGAACTGACCAAACTCAATCCCTTTGACCGTTTTGATGACGGCCGTCCGCGCGTGCCCGAAGATTTACTGGAGCGCATGAAACTTGTCACTACCGAAGAAGCCTGGGGCGTGCTGCGCAATCACGGATATGATCGCCAATTCGAGGGCAACTGGATGGAAACACATCCGGGCACGATCACTGTCGGGCGTGCGATCACGGCGCAATTTCTGCCGCATCGTCCCGATTATCATGACGCGATTCAGCAGGCAGGCGTGAATGAAGGCCGCGGAAAAATCGGCGGACAGAATTCGTGGATCATCGAGTCATTGCAGTTACACGATGTGATGATCGTGGATATTTTCGGCAAGGTCAAGGATGGCACTGTGGTCGGTGACAACCTCGGCACTGCAACGCGCAGCCGCACGCGCGTGGGCGCTGTCATCGATGGCGGTATCCGCGATTATCAGGGGCTGGTTCAATTATCGGATGTAAATTTCTATGTGCGCGGCGTTGATCCGACTGCCATTGCCGATGTCACACTGGCGGGCATCAACATCCCCGTCCGCATCGGCGGCGTGACCGTGCTGCCCGGTGATGTGATGTTAGGCACGCCGACCGGCATTATATTTATCCCGCCGCATCTCGTGCAGGAAGTTGTCGAATCGAGCGAAGCCATCCGCGTGCGCGATGAGTTTGGCAAGCTGCGTTTGGACGAAGGCAAATACACCAGCGGCGAAATTGACGTGCAAACCTGGCGCGAAGATATCGAGGCTGACTTTCAGGCATGGATCTTGCAGAAGGCAAATAAAAAATGAGCACACGACCCGAAGACAATGTTAATCAACATTCGCGCCCAAGTGATTTAAGAATTACAGATGTGCGTACTGCCACAGTCGGCTGGGATGGCTGGCGCTTCCCCATCATTCGCATTGACACCAATCAAGGCTTGGTCGGTTATGGCGAGGTGCGTGACGGCGCAAGTAAAAATTACGCGCTGATGCTTAAGAGTCGTTTACTGGGAGAAAATCCATGTAACGTGGATAAGATTTTCAAAAAAATAAAACAATTCGGTCATCATGCGCGGCAGGGCGGCGGCGTGTGCGGAATCGAAATGGCGTTGATGGATTTGGCGGGCAAGGCTTACAACGTTCCCGCGTATATGCTCGCGGGCGGAAAATTCCGCGACTCGATCCGCATGTATTGCGACACGCCCAACGAACCGACCGGCGAGGCGATGGGGCATAAGCTCAAGGAGCGCATGTCGCGCGGCTTTACCATGCTCAAAATGGACATCGGCATTCAACCGCTCATCGGTGAAAAAGATGCGCTCACTTATCCAGCCGGAACATTGAATACAAATGACGGCACGCAACTGGATCGTATGTTGGATATCAATAGTATTCAACATCCATTCACACATGTGCGCCTCACGCCGAAAGGCATCCAAATGTTGTGTGAATACGTGGAGCAGGTGCGGAATGTTGTCGGGTATGAAGTGCCCATCGCCGCCGATCACTTTGGTCACATTGGCGTGGATGATTGTATTCGTCTCGGTGAAGCGTTGGAACCGTATAACCTTGCGTGGCTCGAAGATATGGTGCCGTGGCAATTCACCGATCAATGGGTAAAAATGGAACGCGCGCTCAAGACTCCTGTTTGCACCGGCGAAGACATTTATCTCAAAGAAGGTTTTCTGCCTTTGCTGCAAGCGCACGCGGTCAATGTGATTCATCCCGACCTTGCGACGAGCGGCGGAATTCTCGAAACGAAAAAGATCGGCGATCTCGCGCAGGAATATGGCGTGAGCATGGCGCTGCACATGGCGGGCACGCCCATCAGCACCATGGCGGCTGTGCATTGCGCCGCCGCGACTGAGAACTTCATCGCGTTGGAGCATCACTTTAATGATGTCCCATTCTGGAATGATTTCATTGACGGCGTTTCAAAGCCGGTTATCCAAAATGGATATATCACAGTTCCCGACGCGCCTGGCCTCGGCTTCACGTTGAATGAAGATGCTATCAAAGAACATCTCATCCCCGAAGATCGCGGCTTCTTTGAGCCAACTTCGGAATGGGATCAATCACTCAGTTGGGATCGACTCTGGTCGTAGATGAAAGAACAATAATCCAATGAAAATCACTGATCTCAAATGTGCGGTCATCGGTCAAAACCCCGTTATCCGCATCAACACGGATGAAGGGATTTATGGTTATGGTCAGGCGGAAAACACCAAGCCTTATCTCAAACCGCATGTGCTGTTTTATAAAAATTATTTAATCGGCGAAGACCCTACCAACGTCGAGCGCGTGATGATGAAGATCCGCCGCATGGGGAGCTTCAAGCCGTGGGGCGCGGCTGTCAGCGCGATTGAGATGGCGCTATGGGATATCGCCGGAAAAGCCGCGGGGATTCCCGTCTACAAACTTTTAGGCGGCAAGATCCGCGATAAGGTGCGTGTGTATAATGGCGGCGTGCGCTTCCCAATGTCGGGCTATAGCCCCGAAGATTACGCGGATGACATGCGCAAGATGAAAGCGGCGGCTGAGGGATTTACGATTATTAAATCGCCAATCAGCTTTCACAGCGCCATGCCATATCACATCCCTAATTTTTCCTACGATGAACCGCGCGGAGTTGCTCCGCAAGGTAATCCTTATTTTCAGCCGAAGGGCGGCATGATCGCTATGTACGATGCGCCGCATGCCAATCGCGGATTGCTGACTGAAAAAAGTATGAAGCATATCATCGCATGCGTGGAAGCGATGAAGTCCGTGCTCGGCGATGAAATTGGACTCGCGCTGGATTGCGGTCCCGGCTGGATGGTCTCTGATGCGATTCGCGTGGCGCGCGCGCTTGAGCCGTATAACATTATGTGGATGGAAGACTTGCTCACCGGCGATTACACGCCTTATACCCTCGCGGATAATTACCGCGAGGTGACGCAGGCGACATCCACGCCGATTCATACCGGCGAGCAAATTTATCTACGCCAGAATTTCAAAGAGTTGATTGAGCGCCACGCCGTACGCGTTATCGGTCCCGATCCTGAAGATATCGGCGGTCTTGCCGAATTGAAATGGGTGACTGAATACGCCGACCTGCACGGCATCATGATGGCGCCGCACGGCGTCTTCGACGGGCTGATCGGTTTGGCGGCGCTTGTGCAAGTATGCTCCACGCTGCCGCAGAATTACATCGCGTTTGAATATCCGCTTGCAAAACCCGGGTGGTGGTACGACATCATTAAGGGGCTGCCTAATCCCATCGTCAAAGACGGCTTCATTGAAGTGTGGGATGCTCCCGGTTTGGGCGTGGATTTTATTGAAGAGAAAGCGCGCCAATATCTTGCCCCTGAAGATCAGGATTTTTTTGAATAACTCACCTTACGCAGTCAAGGTATGTCACACCTGCACTTGCGTGCTGGTGCAAGTGTTGCGAGGATGTTCTTGTTCTTCGTCCGAAGCAATCTGCGCCACGGCAGGGAGATTGCTTCGCCGCAAAACCAAGAGCGCGGCTCGCAACGACATTTGCTTTTTAGTAAAACTGTGTAAGGTGAGTGACTAAGACGAATAGAAAAATAAATCTAAAAGGATAAGCCCGTGAAAATTACAAATGTAAGATCCATTCTCACTGCGCCGGACGGCATCGCGCTGGTCATCGTTAAAGTTGAGACTGACCAACCCGGACTTTATGGTGTGGGCTGCGCGACTTTTACTCAACGTCCGACGTTGGTTGCCAAAGCCGTGGAAGAATATCTGGCTCCATTGCTAAAAGGACGCGATCCCGCAAATATTGAAGACCTGTGGCACATGATGTACGTCAATTCTTATTGGCGCAACGGACCCGTGCTGAACAACGCCATCAGCGGCGTGGATGAGGCGTTGTGGGATATCAAAGGCAAAGTTGCCAACATGCCCGTGTATGATTTGTTGGGCGGCAAATGCCGTGACGCGGCGATGGTCTATCGTCACGCCGATGGACGCGATCCAAAAGAAGTGCTGGATAACGTGCTTAAGTATCAAGCCGAAGGCGCGCTGGCTGTACGCCTGCAAATGGGCGGATATGGAGGACGCGTGAAAGACCTCAACAAGAAAAATTTGCGCCCCAGTAAAAAAGCGCCGCAAGCCACGCATCGCATGAAGTCAATGGATAACCCGCAAAGCAATTTCCCCGGCGCGTATTACGACCCGGATTGGTACGCGCGCTCCATTCCGCCGTTGTTTGATTATGTCCGCAATAAAATTGGCTACGATTTATTTTTGCTGCACGACATTCATGAACGCCTGACGCCCATTGACGCCATCCGCATGGCAAAAGATTTGGAGCCCTATCGTTTATTCTTCCTTGAAGACCCGCTCGCGCCGGATCAGATCGAATGGTTCCGCCGTTTGCGCGCGCAAAGCACGACGCCGATCGCGATGGGCGAACTGCATAACAATCCGTTGGAATGGAAAGCGCTGATCGCTGAACAGTTGATTGATTTCATCCGCTCGCATATTTCCCAACTCGGCGGCATTACGCCCGCGCGTAAACTCGCGGCATTGTGCGAATCATTTGGCGTGCGCACAGCCTGGCACGGACCCGGTGATACATCGCCCGTTGGTCACGCCGCGAATCTTCATCTTGACTTAGCCTGTCATAATTTTGGCATTCAGGAAATGATTTATTTTGGCGAACCGCTCAAGGAAGTTTTCCCCGGCATCCCTGAACTGCATAATGGTTATTTGTGGCCGAACGACAAGCCCGGTCTGGGCATTGATATTGACGAAAAGAAAGCCGCCAAATATCCGATCAGCATTCCGCCGATTGAATGGACGCAAAGCCGCTGGCCCGACGGGACGATCTGGACACCTTAATCCCGAATTTTTTTTCCCGCGAATTAGATCAACCTGTCAGGTTGATGAGGACAAGAAACTCCTTGTTGCCTGACAGGTTCTTTTGTTGAAAGGTCAATGAACAGCTCATCTTTTTTATCCCGTCTTCAATATCGTGTTGAAATGTGGCTTGTTGGTCCATTGGATCCGGTTGTGCGTCACAATATGTATGTGGACGTGCGCGCCGCTTGCACACACAGCGTGATGGCGACGATTATTACATTTCTCCCCATCGTTTTGCGGCGCTCAGGCGCGTCAACGGAACAGGTGGCGTATTATTTTGCGATCACCACATTGGGATTGCTCACTACAAACGTCAGCATGTGGTTAATGCGGCGCTTTGGGATGAAGCCGGTAATTTTAATCTGCTGGCTGGTGGGCCGCGGATCTTTTTTGCTTACTGCGTTTGCGTTCAATGCCACAAGTTTACTGGCAATCTTTACGCTTTTCTGGCTGTTGGAAACCTGGCCCTCTCCCGCTTATGTTCAGACGATTCAAATAATTTACCCAATAGAACAGCGCGGGCGTATTCTCGCGGCTGTGCGGGTTGGGCTGGTGGCGCTGAGTCTGGGGTTAACTCCGCTGGCGGGTTGGATTCTCGATCATTGGGGGTATCGCGTTTTACTTCCGTTTGCGGGCATTTCCGGAATTGGATCTTCGCTTATCTTTTATAGTTTAATGCGGAAGATTCCAAATACTATGACAGAGTCAACGAGCCATGTAATCTCACCGATGCAAATCTTAAAGAGTGATTCCAGGATGCGCTTTTATCTGGCCGGGTTATTTTTGTTTGGGCTGGGCGCATTAATGGCAGCCCCTTTATTTCCGATCATTCAGGCAGATCGACTCAATTTATCCTACTCAGTGATTGGATTACTTGGATTTGTGCAATCTCTTTTTTGGTTTCTGGGATATTTATTTGGCGGCCGGATGCTGGATCGCATGGGAGGAATTCGAACCCTGCAAATTGTATTCGCCCTCAACGCAATTGTGATCCTGCCTTATATCTGGGCCTCGCAGGGCTGGATGTTGCTGCCGTCATTTATAGCGGCAGGGCTGGTCACTGCGGGAGCCGACCTTGCGGTACTTTATACAATTTCTCATTTGGCAGGCCCCGAACTAACCCCGGATTATGTGGCGCTAAATTCAACAATATCCGGGTTGCGCGGGTTATTGGGACCATTCATCGGCTCGGTGCTGGTTTCAATCGGGTGGAATTATGGCGCGGTATTTGCGCTGAGTGCGTTTCTGACATTGGCCGGCGCTGTAGTATTGTATCGTGTGGCGAATGCAAATAACCCTTCAGCCGTGTGATTTGACTGGTTCGGGTTAGGTTTCAAGTAAATAAATTTAAAGAGATGTCTTCACGGAGCATCCGTAGAGACATCTCTTATTAAACAATAGCGGGGCATTTTATTTCATTTGATTTCTTGCTTTCAAAAGGATGGTATTTATCTTTTTGATCATAGGCTTCGTCCAGCCGATCTCAACCAGGGCTTTGTCATGCGATAGACCGCGTTCGATTTTCTCCAAATATTCTGGCGGAGGTTTGATGATCTCTTCATGGTGAATGCGATATCCCAGGGACGCGGTGCTCACATTGTACATCAGGGCGATCTCGGAGACTGTATGCTTCCAGATTGCCAGTTGAAGTCCAGCGCTTGTATCGATCGTTTCTTTTGTTCCACTCATATGCGTCCCATTATCTCAGAGTTTTTTGGGATTGTCGCGTCTTAAGAAAAAGTCTCTGACGGCTTCCACATAGAGAGCGCTATTAGCGTAACCACAACACAAATTAATCCAAAAACACTGGCTTCAAGCCCAAATTGACCGCCAGTCAGCCAGTCTGGAACTTCGCTAAAGACGGGCTTCAATAAACCCGATTGATCTGTGCCGCTCACGCCAAAGCCAAGCACGCCGCCTTGCATCAAATTCGCCATAAAATGCAGACCAAGCGGCATTGCAAGACTTTTGGTGCGGATGAAGGCTAATCCAAATATGAGCGATGCGAGAAAAATATTAACACTCGCCAAAATTTTGATGTCACCTGTCATGCCCGGATTATTCAAATGCGTGAGCAGAAAATAACCTGCCAGTATCAATTGTGCCGGCCACTGACCAAGACCGGCAATGAGTCTTTGGAAAATGAATCCCCGAAACAACAACTCTTCCGCTACGGCAACGCCTGCAAAGAGCAACACAATTGAGATTAAGGTTGATAAACCTGCCGGATTCCACTGCCAATCAACCCAACCCAAAATCCACATGATGAGCGCGGGAACAAGCATAAGCGCGGAGCCAACCAGTCCGCCTAGACCAAGTTCCTTGAACCAACGGGCGTCGAATTCCCCAATCAACTCAGACAGTGGTTTTCGGCGCAGCAACTGACAAATCCATGAGGCAAGTATTACGATAATAGATTGAATCCCAATGGAAACATCCATGGAGTTTTGCTGCGCCACAATTAAAGTTGGCACGAGTAGTGAAGCAAGCACAAGAAAAAATATAAGAATCCACCAACCGTTACGCAGCTGGTGGTCAGAATTCAGAAATGGATTAATCAAGATAAGTTACCTTTCAGCGCGCCGCATGGATACTATTCGGCAGATTCAAGAACGCGTTTTTCCCATTGTTCGGCGTTGACTCCCTTAATCAAAAGCCATAAGGGGAATGTGATTTCAAGAAATGCAAGAGAACCAATCGTAGTGAATAGTTCTTTGTATTGGGTGAAAAAGCCCGTTGTGCTTTTTTTCAACCGCAGAGACGCAGGGTGCGCAGAGTTATTTTTTTTGCTTTTCCCTGTGTTCTCCGCGACTCTGCGGTAAAAATTGATTACGGTAGTAACTTCGGTTAATCAGACTTGTGATCAATTCGCTTTATCTTCGGAAGCGAACGCAGTCGAATTGAAGCCCTTGACGATCAGGTACACGCCGATGGACATTTCCCATAGACCGCCTGGAAGTGTGTGAAGCAGTTGCAGATTGAAGCCCAAAACTTCAACCATGGATCCGAGTAGAAAGCTCACATACCCAATGAAGCCCCAGATAACGAAAAACTGTGGAACTAACTTTGCTCGAGAGAAGCCGTAGCAAAGTGTCAAACCAGCCATTCCTAAAGCGACCATGCCAATCTGGTAGGTGTAAGCCTGTGATTGCATGAACAAAGTGCTCAGAGATTGAAGATAGGAAATTTCAGAAGCACTGGCTTTCAGGAACTCGGTACCTAGCGGAATTTGAAGCAAGATGAACAAAGCCGAGACGGCGATCACAGCGGCTTCGACGAGTCTGGCGCTGAGGTAACCGAGCGCAACGCGTTCGTTGTTTTGCTTCAAGATCGGGAACATCATCACCCCGTGGGCGGCGTCACCAGCGGCGGCGAGCACCCAGAGCAGTGCGCCGATTGCGATCATCATGCTCTTCGCAGAAACCGTGGCAAGCTCACCTGGCGTGCTGAGCACGGAGCCCGCGATGCCGACAACGAATCCCAAAATATATAACGTCCCTACTACTTTTGCTGTCGTTCTATATGTATTTACATTTTCTTTAGTAGTCACTGTATTTTCTCCTTGAATATGATTGACGATTGATGAAATCTTACGCATCATGCTTGTTCGTTTTTACAGTTCTCACCCCAATCACAAGCAGATAGAGGACTATCCAGATTTCCGCGATAGCAGGGATGATGCTAATAAACGGATGGATCTGGTTACCGAAATCGGGAACTAGGAATATCGCGAGCACGTCCACCAAGTAGGAGACGGTGGCCGCGACGAGGGCGACTCCCAGTGCCTTGGGGAACAGCCCTGACTTGTAGGCGAGATATCCGAGCGGCGTCAGCCATAAGCCAAAGAATATCTGCGCTATAAGGGTTCCATAGTGCTGGATATCGAGCAGGAGCAGCACGAGGGCGTTCGACCCCGCGGCGCCGAAGGCGGTCACATAGGACACGTTAGTCGCGACCTGCAGTGCCTCGAACTGGAAGACCGTATTGAGCGTCATGATACCGACCGCGAGTATAACGAAGACGAGCATAGCCTTTGCCACACTCTTATTCACGTGCTGAAGCAGGGTGTAAAGTATCATGGCTGTGATGATGAAGAAGGTCTCATTCAGCAAGTGGGCGACAACGGTCATGCGGACAAACCCGGGGTTCGCGACGATGTTCGCGGCGGCTGCGGCTGCATCGCCGGCAAGGTAGATACTAGGATCCGCAAATCCTACGGCAAAGCCTCCAAAGATGCCGACGAGCAGGTAGAAGATCCCTGCGATTCTGGCGAGGCGCTTCGGTGAGGCAGTGGCGGGCTCTGCTTCGATAGGGTTGGGGTTTTTATTGGTATTCATATTTTCTTTGGTGGTCATTGTATTTTCTCCTTTGGTTGATTGAACTTGATTGACCGAGACCAGGGTCATGCCCAGGTCGCGCACTTTTTTTAGCAGTCCATATAAGGCTGATTGATCGATCACGGGACCGGTTAAAAGCGTGTCGCCATTTTTTTCCAGAGTAATGGTCAAACCCTCAAACCAGTCTGCCCATTGATGGTCGAGATGACTCTCAAGCCTGATTTGATAGACCGTTGGTTGACTTAGGTTGCGTTTGCTCAACATTACTCTATGCCTCATGTTCAATGTGCATGTAATATATCCGCAGCACAGCGTTGGGTATAGACACTTTAGTGTTGTTATAGGTGTTGTTTTGAATTATTGTGGTGGGGATATAGCCTTGCAAAAGTAACTTACTTTATGCGCTTTAATATCTTTAGCATGTCACCCTGAGCGGAGCGAAGGGTCTCTGAGATGATCGTAGAGATGCTTCGCTGTCGCTCAGCATGACATCGCGAGTTATTAACAGCCTCTTACAACAAACCCAAATCACGGGCGCGGATGACCGCCTCGGTGCGCCTTTGAACTTGAAGTTTGCTATAAATTCTGCGGTTGTGTCCTTTGACCGTATCGAGGGCGAGGAAAAGTTTTTGGCTGATCTCATCATTCGAAAGCCCCTGGGCAATGAGGCGTAATACTTCCAACTCGCGCTGACTCAACGGCTCGATCAAATTGGATTGCGGCATCTCTGCGGATTGCGCAAAAGCGGAGAGGAGTTTATCAACGTACGCGGAAAGTTCATTGCCCTGAGCGTGCGCTTGTTTTTTGAGTGTGGATCGAAACGCCAAAAGCAGCGACTGCATCGGTTCGCCTTCATATATAAAGGTTCGGAAATAACCCTCGGGCTGTGCCAGAGTCAGAACGCGCTCCAGAGATGCGAAAGCCCTGGCGGTATCGCCCTGCGCCTGATAAGCGAGCGCCTGCACGATCAGGATTTCGAGGATGCTGCCCATTCTTTTTTGAACTTCTGCGGCTTGCAAGAGACGATCCAGCAAATTCAAGGCGCTGATCATTGAGCGCTCTTCCCCATTGTTTTGATACTCGGCGATTAGTACGCGGCTCAAGGTGATATATTCAAACTCGCGCAAGTAACTGAGTTCATCTATTGAAATCCCACGCGCCCAATCTTGCGCTTTGGATAAATGTCCCTGCTTGAGGTGAATCCGCGCTTTGAGGGCTTCGATGGGGCGCGTATATGGAATGGGCGTGCTGATATATAAACGTCTGGCTTCATCCAATAATTCAAGCGCGGAATCAAAATCCCCGCTGGATTCTTTTAATCGAGATTGAGCGACACATTTCCGATAGGGCCAATCCACGATCGTGGACTGTTGACCGAGTTCCATGCTTTGATGAAAGTATTTCGCGGCAGATTCATCATCTCCCATTTCGTGATGCAGCATTGCCAATCCCAAATGATGATGAGATAAGATCTGATTCACTTCACTGCCGTATGTTGAAGCAAGTTGCAATGATTGTTCATAAGTTTTTACTGCTTCGCGGAGATGTCCTTGCGCTGTAAGGATGTCTGCTTTTCCAGATTCGCTGGCAATGGCAAAAATAAAATTTCCGGCTTTCAATGAACTTTCGATCCAATCGCTCATGGATTTGCAAGCCGCATCTAAATCACCGTTTGCCCAATAGGTGCCGCCCAGCATTGCCGCGGCTCCGGCGCGCAGTTGATCTCCTTCGGGGGCGAGTTTAATCGCCAGCTCGGCAAACTTAACCGTGGAGGAAAAATCGCGCCGTGTTTGGGCATTGTATGCGCGGGCAAATGCGATTCTCGCTGGCAACGCATCCGCGACCGATGAATCTTCGAGACGCAGCTCAGCATCGCGCAGACGCGCCTCGCTGGCATCGACATCGCCCGCGTCCATGAATGCCCAGGCGATCTGCGTACAAAGTACCGGGCGGGCGCGGATCAAATCCTCGGGCAGCTGCTTCACCCAGCCAAGCCAAAGAGCGGACTGAAAACTTTGATTCATGCCCAGCCAGAATTTTTCAGCCAACCTCGCCGCGCGATCAAAATCTTTGGCTGCAATGGCATGCTGAAAAGATTCGGACGCGTCGCTGTTCTGTTCATACCACTCGCTGGCGCGGATATGATATGTGGCAATATCTGCGGGCGTCAGGTTTTGTCCCTGCCGCTGGCGGAGCAGATCGCCAAAGAGATGATGATAGCGATACCAGCGCCGATCATTATCGAGGGCAACGATGAATAAATTTGCGCGTTCCAAAAATTCCAAAGTTTCCTGCGCGGAAATAGCGGGGTCGAGCAAAACGGCATCGCAAAGCGGAGCGCACAAGCGGTTAAGAATGGATGTGCGCAGCAGGAAAGCCTGAACATTTTCAGGCTGCTGATGCAGAACCTCTTCGAGCAGATAATCGAGCACGAAATGATGAGCGCCGGTGAAAGATTGGATAAAGCCCGCGGTGTCCGCGTGTCCTTGCATCGAAAGCGCGGCGAGTTGCAAACCGGCGATCCAACCTTCGGTGCGGGCTTCGAGCGCGGAAATATTTTCTGTCGAGAGACTTAATCCCATTACGCGATTAAGAAAATCGGCGACTTCGGCGGGCGTGAAGCGCAGATCAGCGGCGCGTAATTCGGTGAGTTGATCGCGGGCGCGCAGACGAGCCAGCGGTAGATTTGGATCCTCACGCGTGGTGATAACCAAATGCATTTGCGGCGGCATGTGTTCGAGCAAAAAATTCAGGGCTTGATCAATCGCTTTGGAATCAAGCAAATGATAATCATCGAGGACGAAAATAAAATGATTTGGAATGGTTGTGATTTCATTCAGCAGCGCTGTCAAAATCGATTCGGTTGGCTGCGATGCGTGGAGCATACTCAACGCGATTGCGCCAATATTCGGCGCAATCCCTTCGACTTCGCTCAGGGCAAGCGTCTGCAAAGCAGCAATTAAATAATTTAGAAAATATGTGGAATCATTATCCCCTTCATCCAGTGAAAGCCAGGCAACTTTGGAAGGATAAAGATTTTCTTCTTCTTTCATCCTTCCGCCTTCATCCTTCACTCTTTCAGATATCCATTCGCTGATCAATGTGGTTTTTCCAAAACCGGCGGGCGCAGAAATGACTGTCAACTTGCGCCGCGAAGCGAGCCCCGCGTTCAGCTGTTCAATCAAACGCGGGCGTGGAACAATCTTCGGTCGCGGCGATGGGATATAAAGTTTGGTGGCTAAAATTGGCGCGGACATAGACCCATTATATCTGTAGATGTGGACGAAGTATGTAACTTGCTTTGCTGGTGCATGCAAAGGTTGTCATTAACCTATGCTCCAGCCGCCGTCCTCGGCGGCGTTTTGCGAGGGAACCCTGCGCCGGGGACGGCGCAGGGAGCAACCAGCCTGACATGTTTTGCCTGATGTAAAAATATGAAAGAGGCCAAGCGGCAAACGCCAATATTTATTGCTTAAGTTCCGCATGTTTCGCAACGATTAAGAAACATGCGGAACTTTCCGTTGTGCTATACTTCGCCAAAAAAAGGAGAGCATTATGTGTGACACGTTAATCGCAACAAAATCCGCCACAGCCAACGGCGTGGCTGTCTTTGCAAAAAATTCAGACCGTCATCCCAATGAGGGGCAGGCGCTAAAATTTTTTCCTGCCAGAGATTATGGTGCAAATGCGTCCGTCAAATGTACTTACATCGAAATTCCGCAGACGCGACATACACACGCGGTTCTGCTCTCCAAACCGTTTTGGATGTGGGGTGCGGAAATCGGCGTCAACGAGCATGGATTGGTAATCGGCAACGAAGCGGTGTTTTCAAAAATCCCCGCAAACAAAAAACCCGCGCTGATCGGCATGGATTTATTGCGCGCTGCGCTCGAACGCGCTGTCACGCCGGGCGAAGCGATGCAAGTCATCATCGATCTGCTTGAAGAATTTGGTCAGGGCGGCAACTGCGGGCACGATAAAGAATTGTATTATCACAATAGTTTCATCATCGCCAACCATGAAGACGCATGGGTGCTCGAAACCGTGGATAAGCAATGGGCAGCACGGCAGATCAAGGATACATACTCCATTTCAAACTGTTTCACCCTTGGCACACAGTATGATAAGGCTTCCGCAAACCTTGTGCAATTGGCCGAGAAAAAAGGCTTAACCAAATCCGCAGGCACATTCGATCTCGCAAAAGATTATTCCGATTTTCTGTTCACCACATTCGGCAAGGGACGCATCCGCCGCGAGACAACGTTTTGTAAAATGGACGATCAAAAAGGGAACATTACCGCTGAAGCGATGATGAATATTTTGCGAGACCATAAAGATCCAAACTTCAACCCGCAGAACAGCATTACCGACCTTGACGTGTGTATGCACTCCAGTTTTGGTCCGATCCGCGGCGATCAAAGCACCGCATCCATGGTCGTTTATATGGATAAAGACAACCCGATCATATTTGCCACCGGGACATCCGCCCCTTGCACGAGTATTTTCAAACCGATCTGGATGAACTCCGCGTTTCTGCTCGACCTCGGGGTTGATCCTACTGGCGTATATGATCCTACATCGGTTTTCTGGACTCACGAAAATTTGCATCGCGCCACAACGCTCAACTACGCCGAACGCATCAAGACCTACGCAGCAGATCGCGATGAACTCGAAAAGAAATTCATACAAGGCGCGTTCAAATTAAATAACGCATCCTTCAAAGAGCGCGCAGACTTCACTGCGAAATGTTTTCGCGAAACTGCGCAAGCCGAAGCGGAATGGCTCAAACGCGTGGAGAAAATTCCCGCGCGCAAGAAGTTTTTATATTCAATAGCATCGAATAAATTCAATAAGCGTGCAAAGATGCTGGATGTGAAGTGAGGGATGTATACAGGTAAACAAGTAGACAAGAAAAAGAAAAAAACAGGTGACATAAGTCACCTGTTTACATGTTTACTTATATACGTGTTTACTTTACACCTGAGGCAAATTCCTGCGGATTACATTCAACATGCTGAAAGCCTTTACCGTACCTTGCACAACACAAGTGAGCGGATTGTCCACGAGGTATGCGGGAATGCCGAGCGATTTGGTCAGCAGTTTATCCACGCCGCGCAATAATGCGCCGCCGCCGCATAAAGCCACGCCGCGATCAATAATATCGGAGACGAGTTCAGGCGGAGTTTTTTCCAACACTTTGCGGCCGGATTCAACAATCTGTTTCAATGGTTCCTGTAGGGCTTCAACGATCTCGCCGGTGGTCAAAGTAACCGGGCGCGGCAAGCCGGTGACTTGATCCTGACCCTGTACTTCCATGCTGTTCTCTGTGTCCTGCGGGACTGCTGCGCCAATGCGAATCTTCAATTGCTCGGCAGTTGACTGGCCAATCACTACGCCATATTTGCGGCGCACATAAGTAACAATCGCTTCATCCAAATCCATGCCGCCTGAGCGCAGCATATCCGCCGCGACAATGCCATACATGGCCATTACAGCGGTTTCGGTGCATCCGCCGCCGAGGCAGATGATCATATTTCCTGAAGGCGAATTGATCGGCAGGTCAACACCGATGGCTGCGGCTAGAGGTTGCTGAATGAGAAAGGCTTCGCGCGAACCGGCTTCCATCACGGCTTCGTAGACAGCGCGGCGCTCCACGCTGGTGACTCCATACGGGACGGAGATCATCACGCGCGGGCGGAATATTCGCATCGATCCACTTACTCGCTGCAATAAATAAGCGAGTAGTGTCTCGGTAATTTCATAATCTGCGATCACGCCATTTTTCAACGGACGCGCGACCTCAATACTATCGGGAACCTTACCAAACATATCGCGAGCTTCCAGCCCAGCGGCGACCATTTTCTGGTCAGCGACGTCAATGGCGACAATGGTCGGCTCTTCCAACAGCACTTGCGCGCTGTCGGCAATACGCGTAAACATAGTACCTAAGTCTATGCCCAAATCTTTTGAGAATAATGCCACTAGTTTAATTATCCGATGGTGGAATACGCATTCCACTCTTGCGATATCGTCGAACGACATCAAGTCTTAAATTGGCGCGGCGCAAAGCCGCTTCCATAATTAAGTAGTGATCTGTATCAGCGGGTGCGCTCTTGGCTAAATATTCTTCTGCGCGTTTTTTTGCGGCTTCTGCGCGTTCCAGATCAATATCCTGAATATTTTCAGATCCGCGATCTGCAAGAATGGTGACAATATCGGGCTGCACTTCAGCAACGCCGCCTGCTACTGCAAAGATCTCTTCCTTGCCGCCTTTGCGGATTTTGACAACACCATATTTCAAGGTGGTTAGTACGGGAGCATGTTTGGGAAGAATTCCCATCTCTCCTGCCGCGCCGGGCAGTACAACAATATCCACATCACCTGTGAATACAGTTCGGTCTTGAGAGATAATTTCACAACGAATGGTCATAAGAAGTTCTCCCGTGTCATGTGTTCAGTGTCACGCACGTGTGACACTGAACACTGGGGCACTTATGCACTTTCAGCAAGTTTACCGGCACGTTCGCGGACGTCTTCAATAGTACCGGCCATCATGAAGGCTTGTTCGGGCAAGTCATCGCATTTGCCGTCGAGGATTTCGCGGAAACCGCTGACAGTGTCCTTAAGCGGCACGTAGCGTCCGGGAATACCGGTGAAGCGTTCTGCCACGTAGAACGGCTGTGAGAAGAAACGTTCGATCTTGCGTGCGCGCGAGACGATGAGTTTGTCATCTTCGGAGAGTTCGTCAATACCGAGGATCGCGATGATGTCCTGCAAATCCTTATAACGCTGCAAAATACGCTGCACTTCGCGCGCGGTGCGGTAGTGTTCCTCACCGACGATGTTAGGATCAAGAATACGAGATGTAGAGCCAAGCGGATCCACGGCGGGATAAATACCCTTTTCCACGATGGAGCGTTCGAGCGCGATAGTCGCATCGAGATGTGTGAAAGTCGCGACAGGTGCGGGATCGGAATAATCATCCGCGGGCACGTATACGGCTTGCATAGATGTAATCGAGCCGGTGCGGGTCGAGGTAATGCGTTCCTGCAACTCACCCATTTCAGTGGCGAGCGTCGGCTGGTAACCTACCGCGGAGGGCATACGACCTAGCAGCGCGGAGACTTCGGAACCGGACATCGAGAAGCGGAAGATGTTATCGATGAAGAGCAACACGTCCTTGCCTTGATCGCGGAAATATTCAGCCATCGAAAGCGCGGAAAGCGCGACGCGCAAACGCACGCCGGAAGGTTCGTTCATCTGACCGTACACCATGACGGTGTCTTTCATAACGCCAGATTCAAGCATTTCACGATACAAGCCTGTGCCTTCACGGGTTCGTTCACCCACGCCTGCAAACACGGAGTTGCCTTCGTGTTCCGTAGCAACTGAGCGGATGAGTTCCATAATGATAACGGTCTTGCCGGTACCGGCGCCGCCGAAGATACCTGTCTTACCGCCTTTGGTAAACGGAGCGATCAAGTCTACGACTTTTACGCCGGTTTCGAAAACTTCCACACGCGTGGATTGTTCTTCAAATGTAGGCGCTAAACGATGAATTGGGTAATACGTTACCGCATTGACTTCACCTTTTTCATCTATAGGCTGACCCAGCACATTGAAGATACGACCCAACGTTGCCGGTCCAACAGGCACCATAATCGGTGAGCCAGTGGCGATGGCAGGAAGACCGCGCCGTAAACCATCGGTTGTATCCATGGATACAGTGCGCACCCAGCCATTGCCCATGTGCTTTTGCACTTCAAGCACCAAGGGTTTATTGCCTTCACGTTCTACGGTGATGGCCTCAAAAAGCGCAGGGATGCTGCCTTCAGGGAATTCAACATCCACCACGCCACCAAGAATTTGTACTACACGGCCTGCTACATTTGCCATGGATTACCTCCAGTTATTTTGCGGACAGCGCTTCTGCGCCGCCGACGATGTCTAGGATATCGTTCGTAATGCCTTGCTGACGAACTTTGTTGTAAGCCAATTGCAGCGCGCCGACAAGTTCTTTCGCGTTGTCTGTCGCATTCCGCATGGCAATCATGCGGGCCGCGTGTTCGCTGGCTTGAGATTCTAAAATTGCCTGATAGACCTGCAACGCCGTAAAGCGCGGAATGATCTCATCAAGGATGACGCGCATATCAGGTTCGTATTCATACGCCGCAGTCGGTCCTGTGGATTTATTTCCAAAATCCTCCACAAGTCCTTCGCCTTCGAGTTCAAGCGGAAGGAGTTTTTTCACGGTCGTGATCTGGCGCCCCATGTTGACGAAGTCGGTGTAGACGAGATAAACCTCATCCGCCGCGCCTTTACTAAATTCATCCACTGCGAGACGACCAATTGTGGAAACATCTCCAAAGGTTGGCGCAGCAGGCAGATTGCTGAATTCCGCGATGACTTTCTTGCCGCGGCGCAGCATCAGGTCGCGTCCTTTGCGACCCACTGCAATATATTTAACGGGAACAGCATTCGAATCAAAACGTTGAGATACAAATCGAATCACGTTGGAGTTATACGCGCCTGCGAGACCACGGTCTCCGGTAATCACAACCACCAAAGTATTGTTGACCGATTTACGCTGCGCCAAAAGCGGATGCAGGCTGTCGCGTCCCGGTTGTTCAGCGACATGACGTAACACCTGCCAGGCTTTGGTCGCATACGCGCGAGTCGCCGTGACCGCATTAATTGCTTTGCGGACTTTACTGGCGCTCACTGTCTCCAATGCGCGTGTGACTTGCGAAATGTTCTTTACGCTCTTAATTCGGAGCCGCATTTCACGAGCGGAAGCCATAAGTTAGTCCTTTAGTCCTTAGTCGGTAATTATCAGTCATCAGCAATCAGTTATCAGTCGTCGTGCGACTGTTCCACTGATGACTGGTTACTGTTCACTGTTAGGCTTGCCAACCAGCGCGGAAGGCATCGAGCGCCTTCATCAACGCGGAGCGGTTACTATCTGTAATGGCTCTCTTTGCGAGAATTTCCTTGCCGATCTCCGGATGGGAAGATGCCATAAAACGGATCAAGTCAATCTGCCATTGCAGCATTTTATCCAAAGGAACGCTGTCTGCAAAACCGTTCGTGCCTGCGAAAATGACCATCACTTGATTTTCAACTTCCATCGGCTGGTATTGCGGCTGCTTGAGGATTTCCTGCATGCGCTGACCGCGGCCGAGCTGCTGCTGAGTGGATTTATCCAAATCGGAAGCCATCAACGCGAAGGCTGCCAACTCACGATACGCGGCCATATCGAGGCGCAAGCGGCCCGCGACTTGTTTCATCGCCTTTGTCTGCGCATCGCCACCCACGCGGGAGACGGAAACACCGACGTTCACCGCCGGGCGGATGCCTGCGTTGAAGAGATTGCTCTCGAGGAATATCTGTCCATCTGTAATTGAAATGACGTTCGTGGGGACGTACGCAGAAATATCGCCAAGTAAAGTTTCAATGATCGGCAGGGATGTTAGTGAACCACCAGTGCCTTCAACTTTGGCAATCTTGTGATTATCCGCATCAGCCATCTTCTTACGGGCTTCTTCGGCCTCATCTTTTGAGACGGGACCCGTGTAAACTTTGCCATCCACACCATCTTTTACAGAAGAAGCGAGTTCGTTTGCGTAATCTTTCTTTACGATCACATATTTATTCGCAAGACGCGCAGAGCGCTCCAACAAACGGGAATGCAGATAGAACACATCACCAGGGTAGGCTTCGCGTCCGGGCGGGCGGCGCAAAAGCAAAGAAACCTGACGGTAAGCCCAAGCGTGCTTGGAAAGATCATCATAAATGATCAAGGCATCGCGGCCGCTTTCCATGAATTCTTCGCCGATGGCGGTTCCGGAGTATGGGGCGATATATTGCAGCGCCGCAGATTCATCCGCCGCGGCAACCACAATAATCGTATGATCCATCGCACCGGCGCGTTCAAGAATACCGAGCGTGCGCGCAACTGCGGCTTTCTTCTGACCGATTGCCACATAGATACAGGTCAGGTTCTTGCCTTTTTGATTGATGATCGCATCGATTGCAATGGCGGTCTTGCCGGTCTGACGGTCGCCGATAATCAACTCGCGTTGACCGCGCCCAACGGGAATCATCGAGTCGATGGATTTGATACCCGTTTGCACGGGCGTATCCACATCCTGACGATAAACCACACCCGGAGCAATGCGCTCAATCGGGCGGAAACCGGTCGTCGCGATGGGACCCTTGCCGTCAATCGGCTCACCCAGCGAGTTGACCACGCGGCCGATCATCGCATCGCCAACCGGAACGGAGGCAATACGATTCGTACCGCGCACGGTCATTCCTTCGACAATGCCGTCATAAGCGCCCATGACGATCACACCCACACTGTCTTTTTCAAGGTTGAACGCCGTCCCCATGACACCATTTGAGAATTGCACAAGTTCCTGCGCACGCACATTTGCAAGTCCCTGTACACGGGCAATACCATCACCCGCCTCAACTACAACGCCAATGTCACTGACGTTAAATTCAGGCATAAAGCCTTCAATTTGTTTTTGCAAATCGCCTGTGATTTGCTTGATCAGATCCGACATTTACTAGCCTCCGCAAAATTCTTTTTACGTACAAGAACCCGGATAGATTGTATCCGGGCGCGTATGTATTTTTTCATATTCCTTCGTGAGTAAGGGTACAAACGGGGCAATGATACCTGAAAGGTATATGATTGTCTAGTTACAATCATCCTATACCTTAAGAAATGTCTCATATACTTGCCATTGCGCTATTATTGCGTTATCACTACATCTAATAAGGAGCAAAATTATCGCATGAAACGATACTGGAAGATCGCCGTGCTTGCCAACATTAAAGATGACAATCACCCCAAACCAGAAGGAGTGCCGCCTGATGCGTTTTCCGATTTCGACCACATCGAAACAATAGATGCGCTGCGCGCCGCCCTCGAAACAGATGGACACTCCACGCTATTTATCCAGGCGGATAAAGAATTACCCTACGCGCTTAAAGAAATTCAACCCGATATTTGCTTCAACATCGCAGAAGGACTCGGCGGCGACGCACGTGAAGCCCAGGTGCCGGCCCTGCTCGAAATGCTCGGCATCCCGTACACGGGTTCGCGCGTCCTCGCAAATGGGATCTCGCTGGATAAAACATTGACCAAACGCATCTGGCGCGACAGACGATTACCCGTTGCGCCTTTTCAGGAATTTATCCTCGGCGATGAACCCTTGCGCGCCGAATTAAAATTCCCGCTCTTTGTGAAACCCGCGCGCGAAGGCACCGGCATGGGCGTAGACTTAAATGCCATCGTCAACAACGAAAAGGAATTACGCGAACGCGCGCAATACATCATCAATGTCTATCAACAACCTGCTTTGGTTGAAACCTTTTTACCCGGGCGCGAATTCACCGTCGGCATATTAGGACGCGCCGATGCAAAATTGTTTTCACGCCATCCCGAATGGTATGAAAAAGACGGCTTTCATCGCTTCCCCATTTTAGAGTTGGACACCAGCCGTTCGGTCACGCCCTGGGTTTACACCCATGCTGCCAAATCAAAAGATGTAGGACCGGAAGATGCTCCCGGTTATATCTGTCCTGCAGATATTGACCCGGAACTTGAAAAGAAATTAAAATATTTCGCATTACGCGCGCACCAACTACTTTACACACTGGATGTCTCACGCACAGATATTCGGCTTGATGAAGAAGGCAACCCGCGCGTGATGGAGATTAACACGTTGCCCGGTCTCACCCCCGATTACAGCGACCTATGTCTGCAAGCCAAAGCGGAAGGAATCCGCTATGAAGACTTGGTGCTGGATATTTTATATCTCGGCGCAAGCCGCTGGGGCATGTTGGAGCCGCGCGAACTCCCGCCGGAAACAGGAAAGAAAAAATAAAAAAGAGCCTCGTTTGCGAGGCTCTTTTTTATTTCATTAATCGTCGTCGTCGTCGTCGCCGCCTTCAAACCCACCCTCATGACACGCTGTACAAGTCGCTTCGTTCACAGTGGACGGGTGGCATTGCCTGCATGTCGCGCCGCCGTGATTAATGCCATTGCCACCTTCTTCCGCTCTTGGCTCGCGATGCGAGAGATCAAACTGTGCTGGCGTCCAACCGGATATTGTATGACAGGAAGAACAATCTCCGCTAAACGCGCCCGCGTGAAAATCCGGGTCGGCGTGACAAGTGGAGCAAGTGGTAGAAAGCCCGGTGAATACGCCGCCTTTATGGCATTGGTCGCATTGAACATCCCCATGACCACCGTTCAACGGGAAATTCACGCTGTTATGATCGAAACTTTCCACATCGTCCCAGTTCTTTGTATTATGGCAAGCGGAACAATCTGTACCGTTCTGACCGTTATGCTCATCGTCTTTTTGATGGCAATCATTACAAGTTGATGGTGTACCTTTGAAGACATTGTTGATATGGCATTTTTCACACGCTACATCTGTATGCCCGCCTTCCAGTTTGAACGCAGCTAAATTGTGATCAAACTTGGCGGGCGTCCAAGCCTCGGGGTTGTGACAGACTCCGCAGGCGGCTCCGTATGCGCCCGCGTGGGGGTCATCTTTTTGGTGACAGGAGGAACATTCCGTGGGAGTAGATTGGAGGTCAGCGGCACTATGCGCGTTTGTATGGCATTGGGCACAATCCAAATTCGCGTGTTTTCCATCCAAGGAGAAACTAAACATCGCATGAGAAAAATCTTTACCGTAGCGATCCACACCATCATGGCAGCCGAGACAATTTGAGCCATAGGCAGTGACATGCGACTCGGTAAACGTCACATCCATATCACGATGACAGGTATCACATGTAGAGATTTCAAACTTATACGAGTCACCCGCGTGACAATCACTGCACACGAATGACTTGCGGGCAACCGTTGTTTGATGTCCATTCAACGAGAAACCCAGCGCGTCGTGCGGAAATGAATTCTCACTTAAATCGGTAAGCGCCGCGCTTGCACCGCGATGTTCAGGGTGACATTCACGGCATCCCAACCCTGGATTATTTTGCGCGATGACGCTGTGTAATTCGTCGGTATGGAACAACTGCGCGGAAATATCTTGATGGCATTGCATACAACGATCTGCCATTATTCCCGCGTCCCACGGCGCGGCGTGACAAGCGGAACATTCGCCAATGGCTGCGTGGGCAGTAACTCCGCCCATTGCGTCGCCCGCCTGCGCGTTGAGCGGTCCTGCTGAAAACATCTGTGCGCCGCTGATAAAAATAGCAACGACAATTACGATCAAAGTAATGAGAGCCGCAAAAATTCCTGTGCTGGTTAAGCATCCAAGTTTATTATTTTTCATGGCAGCCACCTACTTTAAAAGCGTGGCGTAATAGATCGCCCCGCCAATATGTGCGAAAGCGGAAATAAACAACGCCATGCCAATGGGAATATGAACGGTATGCCAAAGCGACATAAACCGCCGCGCCTGCCGCAATGCCGCTTCTGAAAGCGTGCCTTCAATTTCAAGCCCATCCAACGTGCGCGGAATGCGCGTGTAAATATAACGCCCGATGATTCCGCTAAAAACAATAATGATGGTTAAAAGCGTTACCACGCCCGCAAGCCCGTTGAACTTCCACGAGGTGTGCAGCAGAACCATATACGGGCCGACCAACCCGGTGAAGATGTGAAATTGAAGCCAAATCGCCATGCGCCCCCAGCCTGCGCCGCGTACGCGTTTGCGTATGCTGTAAAGAATCTCGGTCATCAACATCAGGGTAAATCCCAAAATGCCGATCCCATGACCGAACAACTCACCTGCCGCGGGAATTTCCCGCGTATAAAAGACCACTGCCCCATATGCAATCGTGATAAATATCCCCGCAAAAAAAGCCCACCAGAGTTCTGCGTTACTACGAAGCATGATGCCCTCTCCTCAATTATCAGTAGATCACGAAAACGTAGTAACGACTTCAGTCGTTCGGCTAAAAAGCGACTAAAGTCGCAACTACGAAGTCTTTTCGTGAAGTACTGATTATTTTTTAACACAAAGTACACAAAGGAAGGAACTTAAGTTTTTCAAGTCTTTCTAATTTGTGACCGTTGTGCCCTTTGTGTTTAAGAACTTTTATACTGCGATATTCTTCCTCCAGCCCATCCAAAAATCTGCGATCAGGTCTGCTATTGGCGCATCGGGCTGCATTAAAGAATCGCGGATGGGGGAAATATCCGCGCTGTTGGCGATCATCTTTTGGAGCGGGAAGGAAAGTTTCTGGTCGCCCATCAAGACTGCGCCGATCAAATGCTTGTCACCAATCAACAAGCGGATGTGATTCACATCAAGGCCGCTTTGCGCGACAATGGCTTCGGGTAGTTCCCTCCACGTTTCGCTGTCGCCGCGCGCAATGCCGACGACATCTTCATCGCGTCCGCGCCCGACCGCACCGATGATCGTGGTGGTCAGACCCGCCAGGCGCGTCACATTAAACGGCGCGGATTTAAGATACGTGGATTTCCGTCCCGCCATATTCAACCCCGCCACGTGACCCTGCTCACGCGCAGGATTCCATAAACTATCCAAAACAGAATGTCCCGTCAACGGATCATAGACCTGCGCCACATCGCCCGCCGCGAAAATATCGGGGTCATTGGTTTGTAAATGCTCATCCGCTAAAATACCGCGTTCCACATTCAAACCAATTCCCTGCACAAGATCCAACCGCGGAACAATGCCCACCGCATACGCGACCATATCACACTTTATCGTATGCCCGTCTGCCGTGCGGATACCCGCCACGCGCCCGCTTTTGCCAACGATCTCTGCCAAATCTGAGTGATGATGCAGGGTCACACCTTCTTCTTGTAAATGTCCCTCCACCACAAGCGACTCGCGTTTATCCAGCACGCTGCTCCAATATCGATCGCCGCGCAAAAGATAATGGACATTCATGCCGTGCGCCAGCAGAGCCTCGGTCAATTCAAGCGCAGTAATTCCGCCGCCGACCACAACCGCCGTCCTGCCGCGTTTTGCCCACTTGAGAATATTATTTGCATCAGTGAGATGATCCAACTTGAACACGCCTTCAAGTTTTGCACCTGGAACATTCAGCGGGATAGCGCGCGCGCCAACCGCGATCAACAATTTATCGTATACGATCGCGGGCTTGCCTTCAATCTCCAATTTATGCTGTTCAGGCACAATGCGCGTAATGCGTTCTTTTAGGAAACTAAAATTCAGTTCTTTGTAATCATCTTTTGTACGCGAATACAAAGCCTTATCATCAATCTCGCCTGTTAAATAGTAAGCCAATCCCGGGCGCGAATAAAATCCATGCGGATCATCGCTGACCATGATGATCTCCCCCGTTTTATCCACCGATCGAATTGATTCAACCGCGGCAAACCCCGCCACACCCGCGCCGATGATCACGTACCTCATGAGTCCCTCCGCTCGAATAGATCAGTCTGCGCAAAACGCAAAACCCCGCGCGGACAGCGCGCCACGCACTCGCCGCAAGTCAAACATTCGCTGTGTTTCACAGCCTCGTTGCGCCAGACATACGCGCGCACATCGATCCCGATCGGGCAGTTATATGAACAGATGCCGCACTGCACACAGCGCGACGGCTCAGGCACAACATGTCCCTCAGAAAGCACGGTGCGGCGGGTTGAATCGCTTTTGAAAATATTTAAAAATGACATAATGTTCTCCAATTTAACTACAGTCGTCAATACCCCAAAAAAGTTACGGCTGGTTTGATTATACGACCATCCGGTATTTATCACGAAAGAAATAAGGATGGATTCCCGTAACGCGACATTTATGTCGCAAAGCCCTGCCAAGCGACATAAATATCGCGCTACAAACTTAAATAAAAACAGGATTACCTCTCGACAATCCTGTTTGCAAATTACTCAATTAAGCAAGCGGCTTCACATCCGCTGCCTGCAAACCCTTGGGGCCATCTTCAATGGAAAACTCCACTTTCTGTTCGGCCTCAAGTTTGCGATAGCCATCGCTTTGAATGGCGCTGAAATGAACAAACACATCCGCGCCACCATTATCGTCGCGTCCAATAAAGCCATAGCCCTTGGTCGCATTAAACCACTTGACGGTTCCAACAAAACGTTCTGACATTTTATTACTCCTGCTGATTAAAAAATTATGCCCATCCATCTTCAACTTTCAAAGGTGAACCGGCATGTTAAACGCAAGATTATCGCGGCTAAATGTGGATGTCAAGATTTTCGATTTTTCTTCTTATTGGATGCATACCGCGATACGAGATGAAACCACCAAGGGGATCTTCGCACGGTTATCTTCGCCTCGCGGATAACGCGCCGCAACCCCTCCGCCCCATCGAACTGATCCAGCAGCAGACGAGACCTGCCCACCTCGAAAGCCGCGTGCGCATCCGAGCCAACCGTGCCGGGGATATTATGCCGCTCTGCAAATTCCCGCGCTCGAATATTAAATCTTGAAAACATACAGCGCGAATTGAACACTTCAATCGCATCCACCAAAGGCAAAATCTCAAGCAGGTCATTTTCCTGCCAGCCGCCTTTACGCAACTCATCAAAGGGATGCGACACGCTGATAAATGCGCCTTGTACCTTTAACAATTTGATCGTCTCTAGCGGCGAAAGATATGCGGGAATTTCCTCCTGCACAAACGCCGCGAGAATTTCTCCCTTGGTGGTCATAATCTCTTCGCCAATGATGATAAACTCAGGGGCAAGCAATTGCGCGGCACGTGCGCCCGCAATCGAATTGTGGTCGGTGATCACCAGCTGGTCAAGTCCCTTGCGGCGCGCCGCGCGAATCAAATCCGCGGGGCGCGTAAGGGAATCTTTTGAGGCATAGGTGTGGCAATGAAATTCGAGAGAAATCATGACATTTGTTCTTGACAAACAGATTTTCAACAGTATATACTAACTAAATGACAAAGCAGGTGGTGATACATGATATTTATTTTTGGTATTACAGATAGTATAAATGATTTTCTGAGCTGGATTTTTTTCATCTTTGCCGCGATAGGGGTGTTATTTCATATTCTTTATTATTCGACAAAGGTGATGAAAGAACGAGGCTTGCTGCAAGGCCCAATCTTAACGACAATCCTGATTCTTCAGTATGCTCTGGGGATCGGAATATCGCTTGGGCTGGCATGGCTGCTGACGAAGTATACGCCAATCACGTTCGCAACTGTGATCTGGGTGGAGATGTATGCGTTTGTCATCTATTATTTTATAACAAGGGAACATGCGGAGGTACGAGGCATATACTCGGCGTTGCTGCATCTTGTGGTGCTTAGTGCGGGCTGGTATATGGATCGCTGGCTGGGGATTTTATTTTTTTCTGTTCCGCTGTTGTTCGTTTTTAATCACATGCTGAGTCGCATTGCGCTGGTAATCATTCCAACATCCGACCCGGATAACCTGATCGAAATGCGGCAAAGGCGAAAGGTTTTCTTTTCTTATGTCTTTGGGCTGCAAATGCCGTTTTGGAATGTAAGTGAAATGAATGCGCGCGAATTAGAAAAACGGATTGACGGCGCACCATTTCTAGATACTACGCCATTCCCCGGCATGCTCAGAACATATTCGCATCAAGTAGTTGGCGTTTCAAACGGAATCAATTTCCGCGTGGAAGGACCCGGTGTGGTCTTTACGAAAAAAGGCGACCAGCCTTTTGAGGTCGTGGATTTGCGATCTCAAACGCGCAACTCGACCATCCACGCATTTTCAAAGGAAGGGATTCCATTTCTTGCAAATGTGAGTGTGACGTTTAAGATCGATCGGGAACCCTGGCATCCAATCCTCCACCATCAACTTAAGCGCGCCAACCCATTGATGATCGGAGGCAAAGTGCCTGATCGCAACCTCAAAGGAATGTTCCCCTATTCGAGTGTGCGCGTCAGATCTGCTTTGTACTTGCGTAGTAAACAATCACAGCCAGATGAAATGATCGAAAGATGGGACGACCATATTCTGTCCGCTGCGGAGGAAGCAGCGCGTGAAATTCTGGCGGAACGTCCACTGATCGAGTTGTGGAATCTGGAAAACCCAAATACCAACGCACTGGATGAGATCGCCAAACAGATGAAGATACAGATCGAATTTCCGTTGCGAGTCAAAGGGATTTTTGTGGTGGCCACCAAGGCTGTGCCAGACTTTTCAGATAAGGAAGGTCTAGCAGATAAAGAGCGCGAGGTAAACAAGACAGTAGTCAAACAGCAAATTGACAGTTGGAACGCAGAACGCGAGCGTGAGCGAATCATCACTCAAACAGAGGCGGAGATTATTGCCGAGGAGATTGAGCAGGAAGCGCGAGTATATGCGCACTCCGCGCTGCTAACTGCGATTGCAGAAGGTCTGCAAATGGCGCGGACGCGCGATCCTAATCTGATGCGCTATGTTATCGCTTTGCGGTATGTTGGAGCATTGGAGAGTATGATCAACCAACTGCCCAACGATCCGAATGATCCAGAGCGGCAAAACACGCTCAGCACCGTGAAAGGTGCAAAGCGGAATATAATGTTACAAGTACCGAGGGATTAATATCATGGAACCACTAGAACCCGATAAATGGCAATCTGCATACAGTGAAAATAACGGATATGACGACTCGATCAAGCGATCTGGGTCGTTGCTGGTGCCTGTCATCCTGGCACTGGTTATACCGTTTTTTTATTTGATTTTTTACACATTCAAATTATTAATAACAATCCCAGCAGGGAGTAATTCCATCACACAATTTGTGATTCATATTAGCCCCAGCATTGTTGTTGCTATTTTAATGATCATCTTCCTAATCGTTGCAATTACATTCATCAAGTCAACAGCGCGTTCTTTCTTACAAATTTTTTACGATATACCAGAATCTACTGATGTAAAAACATTGGTGAGTTTGCGCATTTTTGGAAAGATACCAACCCCGCCCCCGCTTTCCAAGATAGTGAAATTCTCAATTGTGAAGGTGAAAAATGGCAAACTAGATACTACGGAAAATTGGCATACGATCATCGGTGGGCCTGTCAAGTTGCTGATCGAACCCGGGAACGCAGTGTATTTGGAACGTGGGGACGTCTTTTCACGCGTGGTGGGACAAGGTGCAGCCTTCCTGGATGTGTATGAGCGGATCAAGGTGGTTGTGAATTTGGGGCCGCACATGAATACATTTGAAACCGGCGCATGGACGAAAGATGGAATCCGCGTTGAATTAAAAGTTAAAGGCAAATATTTTCTCGGCTCATTGGAAAGAAACATTAATAATGAAAATTTATTAATTCCATTTGATGCAGAGGCTGTCCGCAAATCGGTGGAACAAACTATCGCTAACGGCAAGGAAGGTCATGAATGGCTGGAAGGCGCAATCGGAAAAACCAAGGGTGTATTGAATGAATATATAGCCAGTCAGGTTCTTGAAGAAATATTCAAGGAAAATAAAAGACTTTTCACAAAAGCGACCATAAACAAACTGCTGGAAGGCATTAACAAAAAACTGCAAGATTCTGGCGTTTCATTTTCAGATTTTCAGATCACGGAAGCCAGTACGCATGATCATATTACGAAGGAAAGGCTTAATCTTTTGACCGGAGCCAGCTATAAATATAATGAGATCGTAGTGGAAGGCGAAATCAAAGCGCACCAGATCCGTGAGCGGGAAAGAGCGCGCGCGCAAACTCAACGCAACTTGATCTACACCCTCGCCAGCGGACTTGATCGCATTGATGCAACTAACTTCCCTGAGCCTCTATTTCTCTCCGTTGCGGCATTGTTGGATCAAAGCATAAAAGATCCAAGCGTACGCTCCATGCTTGGCAAAGAAATATTGGAAACACTCGAAAAAACGCAGGAATCGCTCAAATTCAACCTGCAAAATCCAAGTGAGTGAATATGAAAAAAGAGATTCAAGACATCCTCGACTACGTAGAACATGGACAAGAAATCACCAACCTGCGCGAGCTGGTCAAAAGATTGGGAAAAGAAGAGCCCACCCGCCTCGACGAGGCCATTAAGCGTTTGCTCTCGCTTGTTCAGGGCGTCAACATGGAAACTCAGGAATATTTGGGGTATTACTATCTATTTCTTGGCTGCATCTATTACGAAAAAGGCGATTACGGCAGTGCAATCTTTAACCTGCAAAGCGCGATTCCACAATTGTGGGAATCGCAACAAAACAAAGCAGTCGCTCACTGGCTGTTAAGTGTTAATTATGCTGATAATAATCAATTCACCAAAGCACGGGGAGAATTACAGGAAGCCCTGCGCTTACTGACATCCAATAACAGAACCAGTTCATATCTGGCATACAAAAAAAGCCGGCATACATCTTCCATTAAAGAAAAAATCGAGGCAAAGTTAAATAGCCTATTGAACAAGAGTTTATTCGATGAAACACCTCCAAACCCCAGACCTAAAAATAAATATCCCGCACAAGAACCACCTGAATATGATGACAGCACAGCAGTACATCTTCACTTGAATATTAAGGGAACAAGTACATCAAACAGCGAAGATGAAGCCACAAAAACACCTTATAAAGAAACCCGCACAGATGAAGGGTTTTTGACCATTGAATCGATCATATACTACGATCAAAACACCGGTGCACACATGAGCGGCGAACCTGCAAATATAGACCTAAATATTATTGGGAATGCCGAAGTCAGAAGTATTTTCTTTGAGAATAGAGAATACACCATTCACTCTCTAAAAAAAGGCTTACGAGAACTCAAAATCCTGAAGAACAGCAAGTGGAATGCAGTAAAAGTAACAGGTCAAAGCATGAACAAAATGACCGGCAAAGTTTCTATTATGCATGATGATCTCGTGTTGTATTCCTCGCAGCAAAACGCAGAAGAGAATGATATTGTCGTTGTACAATATCCAGACCCACAAACTGGACAATATATGATTATCGTCAAAAGGTATAAAAAGGATAGGGGCGTATTAAAATCAGAGACTGATCAAATCGGTGATGAGTACCAAGAAATTGATATTAGGAAAGTTGGAGCAAAGATAATAGGCGTTGTTTACGCGGTGGCAAAACCTCGCACCTAAAACATTATGGCTTTCCCAAAGTAGGTTGCAAAAAGGCAAAAAATATGTTTTTGGCGTGTCGCCCTAAGTGAAACGAAGAGTCTCTATCTCAATGAAGAGACTCTTCTCTCCGCTCAGAGCGACAAAATCGAACTTTGAGAAAGCCATGCCTAAAACATTTTCAACTCCCCCAAATTCCCTGATTCTGCTTTAGAATCAGGGCAAGATGAAAAATTTCCTTAGCGCAACTGGCGATTTTCTACAAACCCCTCCCGGTGTGATTTTAGGGATCAACGCAGTCTGGCATGTGATCATGTGGACGGCGGGCATTCCCATCAATTGGATCATCAGCATTGTTTTGATCGGCATTGAGTTGGGGGCTGCCACCTTTCTCCTTGACCGATTAACTTATTTCTATTCGCAATTTGTCCTGCCGATTCAAAACCCAAAACACAGGCAGGAGATTTATAACCGCGTAAAAATATTCGAAACGGGCCAGCGCGGACCTGCGTTCTTCGTGAAAAATGGAAAGGTTATCATGCACGAGGGGGAGGATAAAAAACGCGGGCCGGGGCTCATCGTATTGGATACCGCCAGCGCACTCGTGCTGCGTACCGATTCCGAGATCAAAGATACAGCGGGGCCCGGCATCAAATTTATTAAACCCAATGAATACGTCGCGGGCAGTGTCGACCTGCGCGCACAACTGCAATTCATCGGCCCGCTGCCTGAGGATTCTTTCGACAGCGATGCATCCGATGAACTCATGCGCCAGGAAGCCACCAGCGGATTAACCCGCGACGGTTTTACCGTAGCGCCAAACATCAGCATCAAATTCAGCATTAAGAAGCCGCTCAATAAAAATACCCCCACAGAAAGCGGCGTATATTCAGGTTACGGTTATGATGAAAACGCCGTTAGGAATGCCATTACACGTGAAGTCATACACCTTGACGCGCAAGGCAAACCGGTACGCATGGAGTGGAACCAGCTGCCCGCGCATTTGGTGGTTAATTTATGGCGTGAATATATTCGCAAATTCAAATTATCCGATCTTTTCGCGATGGGCACGCAAGAGAATGGACTGCAAACCATTGAGAACATGATCAATCAACGGGTGAAAAAAGCCGAAGTCATCGAACTCGACGATACAGGCCTGCGCTCCAACAGCATGCAGACAAGTTTGGAATTCCAGCAACTACAGGCGCGCGGACTTGAAATTACGGAAGTACATATCAATAACATCCTTTTTGACAATACGCTTGAAGACAAGATCGTTGACCAATGGCGCGCAGACTGGCAAACCAACGCTCAAAATGAAGAAAGGCAATTAAAGGAAATCGAATCCCTGATAGATGCCTTTGCGCGTGAAGACGCCAGTAAAAAATTTGCGAGCACATCCACTTCACAATATGCCAGCAAAGTTCCCAACTCGCGGGATCCCTTCGTTGGACTGCAATTGCTGATCAAACCCATCAAGGAAGAACTGGTAAGCGGAAACTACGAGCACAGCGAAGTAGGAGAAACTCTGCGGAAACTCGAGAGCGTGTGGAAATGGGTATTGGATAACAGCGGCGACAGCGAGGATAAGCCATGAAGACGCCTAAACGAAAAGAGGATATCAACGAAATTCTCTTCGGGCTATCCGATGCAAGCACCAATTCCCGCAACATCTGGCGGACCAGGCTGACGTTTGCCGTCTGCCTGATACTCAGCGGAATCAGCATGGCCTTCACCATCATTGGCGGCGTGGAAGACAGGGCGTCGCGGCTGGTCGTCATCGCGGTAAGTTTAATGAAATATTTTCCCATCCTGTGGGTGGTTAACAATGTAGCGCAGAAGAAAGCGGCAAATTACCTAAGTGACATTTTTGAAATTGATGACAATGAAGCCGCGCTGGCTTTCATTGAAGATGTGGCGTTCAGTAATAGCGGCAGTAAGAAAAATATGGCAACAGTCAAAGACGGCAATATCTCTGAAGCCGATGAACAATCCCCGGTCATCCTGATCGGCGGCCCCGGCTTGGTCAAAGTAGGACTGGATTATCTAGTCGTATTTGAAGACGTCAATGGCCGCCCAAATATATTCCATTCGCGTGACAAACCATGGAATGTCGGCAAGTATGAGCGCATCCGCGAAATCGGCGACCAGGAATACGCGATCATCAATCTGCGCGACCAATTCATCAGCGGCATTTCCATCAAGTCGCGCACAAAAGACGGCATTCCGATCGAAGCACAGGATATCAAAATTATCTTCAGCATCCTGCGCAGACAACAAAAGGATGATTCCATCAAAGACGCTGCGCAGCTCTATGACCCGGAAGCTGTCAAAGCGCTTGTGTACGGTCAAACGATGATCACATCAGATACTTCCCAAACTTTTGGCGCGAGCTTCCCATGGGACAGCGCTGTGATCCCTTTGATCATCGAGGAAATCGAAAACCTTATCACAACGCGCCCGCTCAATGAGATATTGGCAAACATCGGTCAAAAAGAAGTGGAAGCGAAAGCCAAAACCGACCAATCCATTGAGACCATTAAAATCGAGATCACCGGGCAGCAAAGGCCGGTATCGCGGATACCTGAAAAAACCGGAAACACGCCTGCCTTTGAATCACGCTCAATCATCACCGCGCGCTTTTACGAATCTGAATTCGTAAAAAAAGCGGCGCACGCAGGCATCCACCTGCAATGGATAGATATCGGCACATGGAAACTCCCGTCGGATAAGATTCTGGAAAAACACAAAAACGCCTGGGACAAGTCGCGGGAAAATGCTGCGAACAAAATGAAGTTCGAAAAGACAAAAAGCAAAAAGGCGCAGAAGGAATTTATGCAGCTGGTTGACGAGACGATCATCAAAAGATATGAAAAAGCAATGGGAGCAATAGGAACGAACCAAGAAGAAGACGAAAAAGAAACCGATGCAGAGCATTACATGGAAGTTTCTGCCGCACGTAGAGCAAGACTCGAAGAGGTAGAAAAACACCCGGAAATCCTTGCTCTCGAAATACTTAAAGCCATCCGCAAAGAACTGTCGGCAGCCAACAAAAACTTGACGCCCAATGAAAACAAAGGCATAACCGAAGCAGTAGAAAACGCCCTGCAACACATCAGCACGCTTACCTTGCATTACATTGGATCCAAATAAATAATAATGAAAAACGCAAACATCACGCTCACCTCCGAGATCACACACGCGCTCAATCTTAACACGCCGCTTGTCGCGCTTGAATCCACCGTCATCACACACGGACTTCCGCGCCCGCAGAATTTACAGCTGGCGCGGGATATGGAAAAACAAATCCGCGATGCGGGCGCGACTCCTGCCACGATTGCATTGCTGGAAGGAAATATCCGCGTTGGACTCTCAGACGCGGAACTGGTACAGCTCGCGGATTCAACCTCCACCCTAAAAGTGAGTCACCGCGACTTCGCCACCGCCATCGTCAAAAAAATGGATGGCGGCACAACCGTGGCAGGCACAATGTTCGCCGCGCATCAGGTCGGGATGCAAGTATTCGCAACAGGCGGAATCGGCGGCGTGCACAAAGAATCCGCGTTTGATATTTCCACCGATCTGCGCGCGCTCGCCGAGATTCCCATGATCGTGGTATGCGCGGGTGCGAAAGCAATCCTTGACTTGCCCGCGACTTTGGAATATCTCGAAACGATGGGCGTGCCCGTGGTTGGTTATCAAACCGATGAATTCCCCGCCTTCTATTCCCGCGAAAGCGGATTGAAAGTCAGCGCGCGATTAGACTCTCCCAAAGAGATCGCGGACTTCGCCCACGCCCACTGGAATTTCGGCATGCGCAGCGCGATCCTCGTCACCAATCCCATCCCCGCAGCGGATGCAATCTCCGCCGCTGAAATGCAGCCGATGATCGATATCGCATCCGCCGAAGCGATTGCAAAAGGAATCCACGGACAGGCGTTGACGCCGTTCCTGCTCGGGCGCATCAGCGAATTGACACAAGGGAAATCATTGAAGGCAAATCTCAGTTTGTTATTGAACAATGCCCACCTCGCCGCGCTGATCGCCGGGGAGATGAGCAAAAAACAACACATGAAAATGATCTAATGAAAAACGAATTTTCACTTACCTGTACATTCCCCACCAAAGCAGAAAATATTTATAAAGCGTGGCTCGCTGAAAAAGGACACACGGATATGACAGGCAGCCCCGCAAAAGTGAACGGCGTTATAAACGGCGAATTCACCGCATGGGATGGTTATATCTGGGGAACTTTTTTGGAATTGGAAGAGAATAAAAGAATCCTGCAAGCCTGGCATACAAGTGAATTTCCTGAAAATGCGGAAGATTCAATTGTGGAAATTCTGCTTGAAGAGATTGCTTCGACGGAAAATCACCGTCTCGCAATGACATATAAAACTATATTAACACTCATCCACACGAATATTCCCGAAGGTCAAGTGGATAGTTACAAGCAAGGCTGGGAGGATTTTTACTTCAAGCCGATGAAAGCATATTTTGAGGGAAAGTAGACAGGGTAAATAAGTATACAAGATGCAGCCAGCATTGTAACTGCTGGCGTGTGCACGCAAAGGTTGTCATTAACCTATGCTCCAGCCGCCGTCCTCGGCGGCGGTTTGCGAGGAAACCCTGCGCCGGGAACGGCGCAGAGAGCAACCTCGGCCTGATATGTTTTGCGTGCACACCTGCTGGCTGTCTTGACCCAATGATAAAATACCTTTATGAAATTCAATTGGAAATCATCAACGGGCATCGTCAGTGGAGCAAGTCTTGCGCTGCTCATGCTCTTTGCAAATCAACTTGGCTTGGATAATAATCCAACATGGGGCACAAAGCGCTACGTTATCTTTTTTGCGGGGATTTTTATTCTTGGCATCTCTTTGCTTTACCGCGAAAATAATTTCATCGGTCGAACATTCAACACCTATAACGGTCAGCTGTATCTTGGCGTGGGTATTCTAAGCGGCGCAATCCTTATTTTTTATGTCTGGTGCGTCACCATCGGGCTGTGGACGCAATGGCCTTACGAGACACATTATTATGATTTGCAAGCGACCGCATTCCGTCACGGACAGATCGCACTGGAAGTTCAGCCCGACCCCAAATTGCTTGCGCTCAAAGGCTTTGATCTCTACGAACCGTCGAACCGCGAAGGAATGTCCATCTTATGGGATGCGACACTTTATAAAGGAAAATATTATCTTTACTGGGGACCCGCGCCCGCGCTTGTCCTCGCTGTTGTGAAATTATTTTATACAAAAGAAGTGGGCGATAATGTTCTGACCTTTACCTTTCTTTCAGGCACATTTATCCTGCTAACCTTAATCATCTTTGAGTTATGGAAAAAGCATTACCCTGAAATTCCGCGCTGGGCGATCTTATTAGGAATCTCATTCGCTGGACTGGTCAACCCGATGCCTTATATTTTGTTCGAGCCGCGCATTTATGAAGCGGCGATCATCGGCGCGCAATTCTTTTTGATGTTTGGAATCTATTGGTTGATCACCGCATTCGATCGTCCATCAGCGCTGAGATTTGCGCTAGCTGGGACATTCCTTGTGTTTGCGGTTGGCTCGCGCACCACATTGATTCCCTCGGTTGGATTCCTCGCGCTGATTACCTTGATCTGGGCGATCAAAACGCAGCACAAAAATGCTGTGAAATTCATCGCTGCCATTGCGCTGCCGCTGACGATCGGCGCAATCAGTTATGCGGCATACAATTACGCGCGTTTTGACTCGTTCACCGAATTCGGGCTGCGCTATCAACTGACCAGTTATAACCTTTACAATGATCTGGGGAAAACATTTTCGCTTGCCTACATTCCACCCAATTTATTCAAAACTCTCTTCAACCCTTTTGAGATACGCGATATATTTCCCTACATTTTTCCCACCCGCTGGGCGGGACCGTCGTGGCTAAAGGGAAATTATTCCGACTTCTATTTATTATTCGCAGAAAGCATCACGGGAATTTTTATCGGCAGCCCGTTTATGCTTTTTGCCTTTCTCGCAGGGTTGAATAAAAATATCCGCTGGACCACCTCCGCGCTGATAGGTTCTGCGCTGTTGAGTTTTTTCACGTTACAAATATTTTTCTTCACCACCATGCGCTACCTGCTCGATTTGATTCCCACACTGACCATTCTCGCCATCATCGGTTTCTGGCAGGGACTTGACTTGCTCAAGTCGCGTCCTATTGCAAGATTTTCTTTTGCGGCGTTCGGTGTTCTTTTATGCGCTTATGGATTTGTAGTCAGTTTCGCGCTTTCGCTCTCCGCACATTTTGAAGCGCTCAGGGGCGTCAACCCGGAATTGCTTAAACAATTGACGTGGCTGTTCAAAGGGCTGTTGAAATAAAAACTCCAAAGTCTGGAGACTTTAGAGTCCATTTACGCATCCTTGGTCAATAACTCCTGCACCAAACTCTCCGGCACCTGTACAGCTACTACTTCCCCTTTGATCCTTCCGCGAATCTCCAACACGGAACCTATGGACGTGGGCTTGAGATAATCGACATGCAACAACGCAGTGAGATATCGCAGCGCGGGTTCCGAATCCATGGCGCGGTTTTCGGCGCGACAACCAGCGGCGTCATTTCCCCATCACCCAACCCAGTGACCACTCCCCCCATTTCCAATACGGAGGGGGCCATGGGAACTGTATCAGCCAGTAAACTCGTAATAATGAAACAAAAGTAATTTTGGATTCAGATTTTCTTTTTTTCCCGCCTTTGCCCTTGGTTTTATAATAAGGAACATGTATTGTTGCTGCTGACAACTCCAATGTTTGCGCATGTCCTCTCTGGCAATGAGCGCAATCTTTTTCAGATTTTGGTTTTAAGATGCGCGATTTAGCAGGTTTTGATGAAGACCTTTTCTGGTTGACGACATAAAAAGAAACAAACTGCGTAAGAGGTTAATCTAGCGGCGGCACAAAGTTATGGGCTCAAACCCGGTGACATTCGGCGCACGGCAGCCTCTCTATTACAGGGTGAAGAAGTAGGCGACCTTTTCGTTGACGGAAAAACATACGATCTTGGTTCGTTGGTGGGCTTGCTCACCATTCTTGGGATTGCCACCCGCAATGGCATTATGATGATCAGCCACTTCCAGCATCTGGAGGAAGTGGAAGGTGAGGCATTTGGTTCCGAGTTGGTTAAGCGTGGCGCGCGTGTCTGAAAGGCGTGGGATGCCCAAACCGAACCTGCGGGATTTTCATTTCAAAATATTTACTACCATATAGATTCTTCGTAAGAAACCCTAAAGGTCTTTTTGTTAATCGGTTTTGAACGAACGCCAGACAGACTTTTAGAGTTTAGATGCACAGTAGAGAAGTTCAAATATAAGCCGAACTGGCTTTCTTTGCGCAAGACACGAACGGCATTGTTTGGCGTATGGGTGAATATCCAGAAGAATATGAAAATGGAGAATTCACCATCGCGCCAACATGGGTTCACGGCATCGAAGATGCGCGCGCCGGGATTGCCATGCACGCCAACCCGCAAACAGGTACGCCTGACTACTCTCAAGGCTGGGGACCCGCCGTTGGTTGGACAGACCGTGGAAAAGTTGATCAGGTGGGGCAAAAGGTTTGTGTGCCTTACGCATGTTATGAAAATGTTCTTGTCATCGCAGAGACCAGCGCATCGGAAGCCGGCGCATATCAATTAAAGTCGTTTGCGCCCAGCGTGGGCAACATCCGCACGGACTGGCGCGGAGAGGATAAGACCCAGGAAACACTCGACCTGGTTGAATACAACCAACTGACCCTCACGCAAATGGAAGAAGTCCGTGCCAGTGCATTTGCAATGGAAAAGCACGCTTATGAAGTCAGCAAGGATGTGTATGGCAAAACAACGCCGCTGGAACTTCCCAACGGCACATCCATGAATGTTGCGCCAGCTGCCGAAGCCGCGCAACCAGCAGCTGGCATACCCGCCACAGAGATCGTTGTCTACGCGTCAGACTTGCCGCAAAGCGCGCTGGATGAACTTGATTTTATTGATGACGCATCGTCGCCTGGAGGCGTGTTCATTGGACTTCCCAATAATGGCGACGAGTTGGATGCTCCCCCAGAAAACGATCCGCACGCAACCTTCACTGTCTCTGTTCAAAACGGTATTCCCTATCGCTGTTGGGTTCATATGAAAGTAGGAGCGCCGATGGGCAAATCACAAGCAAATATAATTTGGGCGCAATTTTCAGGAGCAGTTGATAAAGACAACAAAGCTGTCTTCGAACCCGGGTCATCGAATTATTTGACTGCGCAAGGTCCCGCTCAGGAAGGCTGGGCATGGGCGGGGTGCAACCTGGAAGACGCCGCCGAATCTGATTCGCTGGTATATTTCCAAACCGGTGGCGAGGTCACTATCCGCTTGCAGGCTGGCGCAGAAGGAGTCGGGTTCGATCAATTTATTCTAAGTTCCGCAAAGTTTTTGAACACGCCGCCAGCCAAAATAATTGTAGAGAAAACCCAATAAAGCGCAGGTGGACTTTATAAAGGAGAAAAATCATGGATATGTCTTTAATTGCTGATTGGCTTACAATTCTGTTCTTTTTCTGGTATGGACTGAAAAAATTCATTCCCGCCCTCGATAAGGGATACTTCCAAATTCTGGAAGGCGTTATTGCGCTGGCAGCCGCCCTCTTTATTGCCCTTATTGACTTTTGAAAAAAGTAAGTCCGTTAATCTAGCCAATCGAGTTTAGAATTACGCAAACAGGCAAACAAGCGTTTTTGAGAAATTCGGGTTCGAGAAATGCCA
>VFKN01000129.1 GCA_009885525.1 Anaerolineaceae bacterium
CAAAACAGATCCCACCCATGTCCCTTTTGGTGACAAAGCGCGCTCGTGAACTCAACCTCAGTTGCTCGTGGGGCTGAGTGACTCTCCCCTAATTTTTGAGATGATACGGCGATCCGCGCCTCAAAGATTCGGGCTGGTATAAATATCTTCAAGACTTCAAACTCTACGGCTGGGAAGTCCGCTCTTCGGGCATGTTGGACAAAGCCGCCGAATATTTGCAAGAACACGGCGATGATGTTGAAGTTGTCATTGTGGATGAAGCGCACCGCTTCCGTAACGAAGACACGGATGATTACGAATGGCTGAGTACCATCTGCCGCAATAAAATAGTCATCCTGCTCACGGCAACCCCGTTCAACAATACGCCCGCCGATATTTTTGCACTGCTCAAACTATTCATCATCCCAGGCAAATCCAAGATCACGTTGGATGAAAATCTCGAAGGCAGATTTGGGCGTTACAACTCGGAATTCAGGAAACTGTCTTACATCCTGCGTTATTACAAAGATAAGAACGACGAGAAGCGCGAACGCGCCGAAAAGTTTTATGTTGACCTCTTTGAAGCGCCCTTGCCTGTCAACATTAAGCGTGTCAGGGAAAAAGCGACTCAACTTGCGGCTGAGATTCGCGCCGTGATCGAGCCTGTCCTCATCCGCCGCAATCGCCTCGACCTGAAAAATGACCCTGAATACTCGAAGGAAGTCACCGAACTTTCAGAAGTCAAAGACCCTGTTGAATTATTCTTTGCCCTATCATCCAAGCAAATGAAATTCTATGATGATGTAATCAAGGAATATTTCAGCGAAGAAGGACGCTTTCACGGCGCGATCTACCAGCCTTATTTTTACGAAAAACGAAAAGAAGTTAAGGGTGAAAAGTTGGACGAGGAAGGTAATCGCATTTACAACCAACAGCGCAACCTGTATGAATTTATGCGCCGTATGCTGGTAAAACGCTTCGAAAGTTCCTTTGGGGCATTCGCAAAAAGTATCGCCAATTTCGAGCGCATCCATGAGCGCGTTTTGGAATTCATCAAAAACTCTGGTGGCAGATATATTTTAGATCGCAAACTTGTTGAAAAAATATACAACAGCGACCCCGACGATATTGAAGAAGTATTGGAAGAGTTCGCGAAATATCTTTCTGAAAATCCAAAAAAACCAAAGCATGACCGCATTTATGTTATTAAGGATTTTGAACTTGCAGATGAATTTATGCAGGATGTTCACTCCGACCTGGAACTCATGCGCGAAATCCGCGCAAAGGTTGAAGAATTGGATTTGGTTGCCAACGATCCGAAAGCCAAAAACCTGGTCGCTGAAATTGAGAAAATACTAAAGACTACTCCCGCAAAAGGCGAGCCAAAGCGCAAGGTCATTATCTTTAGCGAATACACCGATACGGTCAGACATCTTGAACCCATCCTTGAAAAAGCCTTCAAAGGGAAAGTTGTCAGCACCAGTGCGGGATTATCAGCAAGTCAATTGAAGGAAATATTAGCGAATTTTGACGCAAGCGTGAAGCCGCAAAAGCAGGAAAATGATTTCCAAATCCTGCTCACCAGTGACAAACTTTCCGAAGGCGTCAACCTCAACCGCGCGGGCGCGATCATTAATTACGACATCCCTTGGAATCCAACGCGGGTTATTCAGCGTGTAGGTCGTATTAACCGTATCGGTAAAAAGGTATTCAAAAACCTTTATATTTACAACTTCTTCCCCACCGAAAAAGGCGCGGATATTGTCAAAAGCCGTGAGATTGCCCGCGAAAAAATGTTCATCATTCACAATACGCTTGGTGAAGACGCCAAGATATTTTCAGTGGATGAAGTACCGACTGCCGCTGACCTCTTCAAACGAGTAAACAAAAATCCCGAAGATATGCAGGAACAAAGCACGTTTACCATTGTCCGCCGTTTGTTCTTTGAAATACGAGATAAATATCCTGAACTTGTGGCAAGGATCAAAGAATTGCCTGCGCGTGTCAAAACCGCAAAGGCATTTGCACAGAATCAATTGCTTGTCTTCCGCCGTAAAGGACTTGGCTTATTTATTCAAAGCGTGGATGATACAACGCTCGAAAAGCCAGAAGTCAGGTCGCCGTTGTTTGAAGAAACCCTGCCGCTTATCGAATGTGGGTTTGATGAACCGCGTTTGAGCCTAAGTCCATATTTTTGGAAGTCCTATGAAGCCATCAAAAACCATCGTGACGTTGTGCGGACGCCAAAGAGTGATACTTCGGTGGAAACAAAAGCCTTCAACAACCTGCAAAATGCGCTCCATAACTTCAAGGATGAACTTGAAGAATTCATTCCATTTATCCGAACTCTAGTTGAAGACCTGCGCGATTACAAAACACTTCCCAAGTCCACGCTGAGAAGGTTTGCAAATATCAGCCCTGCTTCTGCTGAATTCAAAAAAGAACTTCAAGAGGTAAGGATCAATCTCGGTGAAGATTATCTGGAGATCATCAAAAAGCGGCTTGGTAATTTGAAAAGTGAAGTGATTATTGCTATTGAGAATCAACAAATGTCACGCGAAGTACATAACGATTGAGATTAAATTTTAATCGATAAGCCCTTATTGATGATGGATGTTTGACTTCATCCACAATTATTTATCTCGGCAGCGAAAAACAGATCCTTGCCCCTGTGTTTGCCGCCGCATCCGCCCACATGCGCCCGCCGTGCGCTTCGACGATGGCGCGCGCGAGGTAGAGTCCCAGCCCGGCGCCTTTGGTTTGCTTGACGGCATTCGTCGAACGATAAAAGCGGTCAAAGATATAGGGCAAGTCTTGCGCTGCAATGCCTGTGCCTTCGTCGCTGACGCAGACGATGACCTGCTCGGGGCGCACCGTTCCACTGATCTTGATCTCGCCTTCGGGCGCGTATTTCAACGCATTGGATACGAGATTGGAAATCACCTGCTCAATACGCGCCTCATCGCCAATGATGACCGGGAAGTTTTCGGGAAAATTCGAAGTGAGGCGATGCTTCGGGGATTGCTCGGCAAACCGCGTGGTAATCCGCGCCGCGAGATTTGGCAGCGCCACATCCGATTGGTTAAGGCTCAGTCCGCCCGCTTGCAGGCGCGACGCGTCGAGCAGGTCGTCGATCATTTTGGATAAACGATCCGCTTCCTCTTCGATGACCGCGAGCGAGTCGCTGATGGTGTGCTTGTCCCATTTTGCATCGTCGCGGCGCAGCGTGGATGCGTAGCCTTTGATCAACGCAACCGGCGTGCGCAGCTCATGACTGACGATGGAAATGAACGTGGCTTTGAGTTCATCCGCGTTGCGGAAGTGGGTAATATCGCGCACGCTGACGATGACATTGCGCAATTTATTTTCATTCGAAAGTAGAGGCGCGTATGTGATGCCAACAGGCAATGGGAGCGGAGATGGTCGCTTAAGATCACCTTCCACATAAAGCGTGGCATTGGGCGTCAGCGGCCATCCGCCTTCGACGGATTCTTCGAGGGTGATGCCCTGCGGTTCTTTTTTCCATTTAACGATCTCGTTGTGATTCTTGCCGACAATTTCATCGCGCGTCAGCCCGTAAAGTTTTTCAAAGGCGGTATTGCATCTTTCCACAATTCGATGCGCGTCGAGAATTAGAATCCCATCCGCGGCGGAATCCAACAGCGCGTCGAGCCGCTGCTTTTCGTAAGAGACTTGTCCGTAGAGCTGCGCGTTGAAGACCGCGATCGCGGCTTGGTCTGCAAAGGATTGCAGTAGCACGCGGTCGTTGGGCGTGAACAAGTCCGCGTAGTTGCGGAAGATGAAAATTACGCCAATCACTTTTCCGTGCGCGGCGAGCGGCAGACCTGTGCCGTTGAGCAGCCCCATACTGGCGGTGTAGGTCAGTTCTTTTAACATGCGGTTGAGTTCGATCACATCCAACTCGCTGACGACTTCTTCGGCGAGCAGCGGTTCGAGGTAACTCATAAACGCGGGCGCAATTCCGTGCGCGGCAGAAACGCGCCAGCCTTCGGGTTGTTTCAGCGCGATGAGTCCCGCTTGCCCTGCGAGCATTTCAATCGAGACGCGTAAAATGCGCGCGAGCAGTTTTTCAATATCCAGCTCTTGTGTTAATAGGCGCGAGATTTCTAATAGATAATCTCGCTGGCGTACGCGGAAATCGGGGAGGAGGTTGGGGGGGAGCATGGGGGGAAAGGATGAGGGATGAAGGAGGAAGGATGAATGAAAAGAAACTTGTTTTACGTGTTTCCTTGTTTACCTGTCTACTTTTTTACTTTCCCCATTTTATCATCCGCATATTGGAATTTTATATGTAAACGAAAATGCCAGCAATTCTCAATATGAGAAATATACTTGGATGTTGCTGGCTTGGATTGCCAAATCCAAGCCTATTCTCGCAGGATTTGGCAATCCTGCGAAGCCAAATTGAGAATTGCTGCGAAAATGCGATTACAATTTATTCCATGATCAAACTTGCCCCCTCAATTCTTGCTGCGGATTTTTCTTGCCTTGAATCTCACACTCGCGAAGCACTCGCGGCCGGTATCGATTGGCTGCATGTTGATATTATGGATGGACACTTCGTCCCGAATATTAGTTTCGGTCCGCTGATTGTCGCGGCGCTGCGTCCACTCAGCGTGGAAACTGGCGCGATTTTGGATGTCCACCTGATGATCGAACAGCCCGATAATTTCATCGAAGAATTTGCGCGCGCGGGTGCGAGTATCATCACCGTGCAGGTGGAAGCGTGTAGACATTTACATCGCACGATTCAACACATCAAAGAGTTGGGATGTAAAGCGGGTGTGACCTTGAACCCCGCAACTTCGTTAACTACGTTGGAGGAAATTCTCCCCGAAGTTGACCTCGCGCTGATTATGTCAGTCAACCCGGGTTTTGGCGGACAAAGTTATATCCCCGCAAGTACCGATAAAATTCGGCGCTTGCGAAAGATGCTGGATGCGATTAACTCAAAAGCATGGCTGCAAGTGGATGGGGGCATCAAGCCGGAGAATGCTAAAGAAATTGTTGACGCAGGCGCAACGGTACTTGTGGCTGGCAGCGCGGTTTTTGGCGGGAAACTTTCTGTCGCTGAGAATGTCGCGGCGTTTCAAAAAATAATGTAGTAGATGTCATTGCGAGGAGGATGCTCTTTCCGACGAAGCAATCTCATGTCACGAAGAGATTGCTTCGGGCAAAGAGCGCCCTCGCAATAACAGGATAATTTTATTTTCTCCATTTCGTAATCAACATCTTCACGCGGACTCTCACTCGCGCATCCGCGTTTGCGCTTGCCCAGAGAGATTGTGCGGCGCGGTAAACGTCTTCTTCGATCTTTTCAAAACCCTCCCATTCGGTATCCAAAAATTCTTTCATCTCAGAGGGCATGTCCCAATAATAGAAGAATGCAAATTCTTCTTCGCGTTCCTTGGTGAACCAGCCGCGCGACTCAACGTCGCGCATGGCGCGGAAGGCGGCTTCGTCATCCGCTATGCCGATGGGGACATCGGTAAGTTTGCCTGCGAGTTGAACTTTCTGCTGTGAAGCGATTTCAACCTGCCAGTTATCTTCCACGGGGCGCAGGTCGATTAATATTCCGTTGGGTTTCAGCGTTCGTCTAATTTCATCGAGAGCATGAACCATGCCCGCATGTTCCATTCATCACAGCGACCAGGCGAGTACGGCGATATCGAATTTTTCTTTGGGGAGGGGGATTGCATTTGCGCTTGCCTGCATAAAATGAATATTGCGCAAATCGGGATGAGAATCGGCGCGGGCGATGCGAAGCGCATCGTGGTCAGGGTCAAACCCGATGGCGAGTGAAGTTGCGGAGGCGTATTTCCATGTCAGGCGACCTTCGCCGCATCCGATTTCTAAAACATGCGCGTCTTTAAAATCCGCATATTTACGCAGGATTTTTTTTTCAAACCCTTCCGGGTCTTTTTGCAAACTCATTTTTGTTTTAACCCTTGTGCGGCTTGCGCTATGAGTTCTTTCAAAATCTTCACATCTACATCTTCAAGTTTTTTGATATACAAGCAGCCCCCGCCTCTTTTATGTTTCCCGAGTTTTTTGAGCAGCGCTTCGTGTTGATCAAGCCCGCCCATAAGGTACAGTGTCAGGTTTTGTTTGCGTGGCGAGAAGCCCGTTACGAACCAATCGCCTTCACGTCCGCTGGCATATTTATAATGATAATTGCCGAAGCCGACGATATTTGCGCCCCACATCTTCGGCTCGGATTTTGTGATCTGCTTCATCATCTTTAAGATCGCAAGACAATTTTTTTGTTTAACTTCATCTTCGATGGTGTTTATAAAATCTATAACGCTTGCGTCATTTTTTTTGGTTTTAAGTTCAGCCATAATATTTTCCTTTTGTTCTTGGCGCCAGTTGGGTACTGCGCCGCGCTTCTACTTTACTTATAACGAAGCCAGCACATCATTGATCCGCGCTTCGATGTGTTCGCTGGTATGCAATCCGTTCCACGCGAGGATGATGCCGCCATCCACACGTGCCGCGCGGATGGGAAGATTATCGGGCGCGCCTTTGCTGCCCCAATTCTTTTCAAATTTTTCCACATCAGATTTTCCCGCCCAACTATCTCCACGCTCGGCGACTTTGGTTTTCCATCCATTCAGCCATTCATCGCTGATCTGTGCCTGCGGTGGAAAGTAAAAACCGATGTAACTGTAGGAAATACTGTCCTTGCCTGTGCCTGTCATACGGATGCCAAGAATAAGCGTGTATGGCAGGTTGGGTTTTATCTGTCCGTCATAACTTGTGATCTTGAAAAGTTTTTCATATACAAACGGCGCTTTGACGGGCGGATGGACGCGCAACTTGTATTTCCCTTCTTTTAGAAATTCTTTCAAGCCACCGACCATCTGCCTATCGCGGAAGTAAAGATATGCAATGGAGGCAACAATTAAAGTGGCGAGGACAATGCTTATTTGGAGCAAACTCACGTTGGGTAACATCTTTTCTCCTTGTGTGTTGCGGTATAAATATCGCAACATAGCGCCTGCTATAAAAGAAAATCGGTTAACGGTTTTATATATTCGTCAAATTTTTCGTACATGGGGAAATGTCCGCAAGATTCGATGATGACCAGCTGCGCGGCGGGAAGATTCTGTTTGAAGGTGTGCGCCTGTGAAACGGGAACGGTGCCATCCTGGTTTCCAAAGATGACCAGCGTGGGCGCGGTGATGTGCTTAAGCATGGGCGTCAGGTCGGTGGCGTTGAGCGAGTCCCAGGCTCTGGGTGTAGACAGCGCAATTTCGGGATTGAGCGCCATGCGTCTGTCGAGTTCCCATGCTTCAAACGGCAATTCCTTGATTTTGTAAAACCACGCGTCAAAGTTCCAATACGCAAAATCCTTCCAACGATCACATAACTTTTGTCCGTAGGAATACAGCGCGGGAATTTTTTCTGCCATGGTCACCATACGGCGTGTGCTTTGCGTTTTGTTTGAAAGTTTGCCCGTCACCACGCCGTCCACGCTGATAAGTTTATGCACGCGCTGCGGCGCAAGAGTTGCCGCAAGATATGTTGAGACCTGCCCGCCCATCGAGTGACCGATGAGATTGAATTTTTCGAAACCGAAATGATCCGCGATCTTGAGCGCGCGTTCAGCTTGTTTTGCGATGGTGTAATCGCCGTCCTTCGGTTTATCGCTGTCGCCGAATCCGAGCTGGTCAATGGCGATGCAGTGAAAATTATTTTTTAATGTTTCAAGCGTGCGCGTCCACACGCCGCGATGTGACATGATACCGTGAATCAAAATAACGGGCGGATTGGATGGTGAACCCATCTCAGTGTACGCAATGCGCTGCCTGTCAATTTCGATGCTGTTCATGGAGTTTTACCCTGTCCCGAATTGTCTGTCGCCCGCGTCGCCGAGCCCAGGCACGATGTAAGCGCGTTCGTTGAGATGGTCGTCAATCGCGGCGACGTAAATATCAATATCAGGATGCGCGGTTTGCATCGCCTTGATGCCTTCGGGTGCGGCGATCAACCCCACAAATTTGATCTTGGTCACGCCCCAGCGTTTTAGTATATCGGCGGTTGCGGTCGCGGACCCGCCGGTGGCGAGCATTGGGTCGAGGATCAGACAGACAGCCACGCGCGGCTGAATGGGTAATTTGTTGTAGTACTCAACGGGCTGGAGTGTATGTTCGTCGCGATACAACCCGATGTGCCAGACTTCGGCGCTGGGCATCAGCTCCCAAATGCCTTCCACCATGCCGAGTCCTGCGCGCAGAATGGGGACGAGACCGATTTTTTCTTTAAGTTGTTGCGCTTGCATTTTTTGGAGGGGGGTTTCAATTTCAACAGGAGTGGTTTGCAGGTCGGCGGTCGCTTCGTAAGCGAGCAGCCCTGCGATTTCATGCACAAGTTCGCGGAATTTTTTTGGCTCTGTGTTCTTGTCGCGCAGTCGTGAAAGTTTGTGGGCGATCAGCGGGTGTTTGGATTCGTAAACGTTGGACATGCGGTCAACTCTCCTTTGCAATTTGATATATCTGATTATAGTCTTGAAAGGGAAGCGTTTACTATATGACTTTCGGACTGTCTTGGGATGAGGAAAAAATTATTGGAGTAATTTCCAAATCACGGGAATCATTCCCAGCGCGACGCAAAGAAGAATCCCGACCACGAAGATGGTCAGGCACGCGGGAAGCAACCAGCGCAGCCAGGTCCAATACGCGTAGAGATTCCACGCGCGGATGGCGACCGGCTGCGCTTTGCGTAATATGTCGCTCGCGTCAATCTCCGGAACTGGAATAGGCTGCGGCTTCGCCGAAATTTTTTCCACACTCGGTTTTGCTTTTATCCGCATATTTTCGGGGATGGTCAGGTTCGCATTGCAATACGTGCATGCCATGCGGACAGATCCCGCCTCGGGTTGATTTGGTCCGCCGCACGCGGGGCAATTGAAAATTTGTTCCGGCATGGTTTTCTCCATAGTGATTTTCTTTGTAACTACTCAGCCATGTCATTGCGAGGCGGGCTTTTGTTTTTCCCGCTGAAGCAATCTCTGCCAGCAGGAGACTGCTTCGGCTAAAACCAAGAGCGCCTCGCAGCGACATAATCGCGTGTGTAACGGATGGCTGAGTAGTTACTTTTCTTTGCGCTTATAATACTATGTAAATCCATTCATATAAAAGGTGAGCCATGACAGAACAGTTTACATTCGGCGGTGATATTGTATGGAAGCCAAATTCTGAAGATATTGAACATGCGAATTTGACAGCATTCATGCGGGCGCACAGCATAAAGGATTTTGGCGATCTTATGAGTCGCTCCACAAGTGATGTAGCCTGGTTTACCGACGCGGTCTTGAAATTTTTGGATATTCAATTTTATGAGCCGTATTCAAAAGCCGTTGACCTCTCCAATGGAATCCAATTCCCAAAATGGTGCGTGGATGGGAAGATGAATATTGTCCATAATTGCGTGGATAAATACCAGTTATCAGTTGTCAGTGATCAAGCGGCAGTGGTGTGGGAAGGGGAGGAGGGGGTAACAAAAACATTAACTTATCAAGACTTATATAAAGAAGTAAACAAAACTGCGAATGCTTTGCGTTCGTTGGGATTGGGCAAAGGCGATGCGATTGGATTGTTCATGCCGATGACGCCGGAAATCGTGATCGCTTTGCTTGCAATTGCGAAGATCGGCGGAATTATTCTGCCGTTGTTTTCCGGGTATGGCGCGGGCGCGATTGTCTCGCGTTTGCAGGATGGAAGCGCAAAAGCCTTATTCGCAGCGGATGGCTCGTTTCGGCGCGGTAAAGCAGTGGAGATGAAATCTGTTGCCGATGAAGCGGCGGAGCAAGTTTCTACGTTGAAACACATGATCGTATTGAAACGAACGGGGCAAGATATAAAGATGAAAGCAGAAAGAGATCATTGGTGGCATGAGTTAATTGATTCACAATCGGATGTGTGTGAAACAGAAAAAACATCCGCTGAAGACGCGCTAATGATTATTTATACTTCGGGTACAACGGGCAAGCCAAAGGGCGCGCTGCATACGCATTGCGGATTCCCAGTCAAAGCCGCGCAGGATATGGCATTTGGGACGGATGTGCATGGCGGATGGTTTCCCCCTACGGGGACTTTGCGATACGCCGCAGAAAACAAAAGCGCGGCTACTCAACCACCAGATGTGATCTATTGGATGACCGATATGGGCTGGATGATGGGGCCGTGGCAGGTCTTCGGCAGTCTCTTACTCGGCGCGACGATGTTCCTGTATGATGGCGCGCCCGATTTCCCCGCGCCTGATCGCTTGTGGGCATTGGCGGAAAATCACAAGATCAACCAAATGGGAGTTTCGCCCACGTTGATCCGCTCGTTGATTCCGCATGGGGATGCGCAATTTCAGAAGCATGACCTTTCTGCCATCAAGTGTTTTGCGTCCACCGGCGAGCCTTGGAATCCTGTGCCGTGGATGTGGTTGTTCGAGAGAGTGGGGGAGGGCAAACGTCCGATCATTAATTATTCGGGTGGGACGGAAATTTCGGGCGGGATTGTGATGGGAAATTTCCTGCTGCCATTGAAGCCGTGTGCGTTCTCGGCGGCTTGCCCCGGCATGGATGCGGATGTGGTCGATGAGAACGGAAACCCGGTTCGCAACGCGGTCGGCGAGTTGGTCATCAAAGCGCCGTGGATTGGCATGACGCGCGGATTTTGGAAGGACGATCAGCGCTACCTCGATACGTATTGGTCGCGCTGGGAGAATGTTTGGGTACACGGCGATTTCGCCGCGATTGATAATGACGGCTTATGGTATATCCTCGGGCGCTCGGATGATACGATCAAGATCGCGGGCAAGCGGCTTGGTCCCGCCGAGGTCGAGTCGATTCTGGTCAGGCATGAGTCGATTGTCGAGGCGGCGGCGATTGGCGTGCCACACGAGATCAAGGGGAGTGAATTAATTTTGTTCGCGGTGACAAAATCGGGGGTGAGTC